>JAEYYS010000102.1 GCA_023428335.1 Verrucomicrobiota bacterium
GGTGTGCGAGCCGTCGTTGCCGTTGATTGGCTTATAGTTGCTGGTAGCGAACACATCACCGTGAATCGTTGACGTGAGATGGAAGAGAACGCTGTGACTTCCTTCGCCGAGACCCACTCGCTGCCACTCCCCCGCCCCCACGACCTCATACCCGCGCCACTTCGACTCGCCCTTCGGGTTCGCCTTCACCTCCAGGTCCGTCTGCCAGTCGCGCCAGAGCCATTTCATCGCCTCGGGAAACACCTGGCTGGCGTGCTTTTGGTTGTGGCCACCCTCGCCCCAGGCGTGGTTCACCTCATAACCGGCCCAGGCGAGGCTGCGCTCCATCATCTGGTTGGCCATCCACCAGTCGCCGCAGTACAGGTTGTTGTCGCCCGTGCCGCTCTGCAGAAACACGCGCAACGGTTTCGGCTCGATCTTGCGTACCAGCACCGGCAGGCGATCGGCGCCGCGGATGCCGACGTAAGTGCCGACCCCGGTAAAAACCCGGCGGAAGCGGTCAGGCCGGTGCCAGGCGGTCATGAAGGCGCAGATGCCGCCGCTGCTGTTGCCGGCGATGGCGGCCTGGTTCGGATCGGTGCTGAACTGCAGGCCGTGCTCGGCCTCAAGGGCGCGCAGGAACTCGTCGATCAGGAAGCGGCTGTAGGTGTCGGTGACGCTGTCGTACTCATAGCTGCGATTGAAGCGCGGCAGGGCGTTGTCGCTCACCGCCGGCACGACCCCCGGCTTGATGAAGATCCCCACCAGCGGCGGGATGACCTTTTGGGCGATGAGGTTGTCGAACACCACCGGCGCCTGGTAGATGACCCCGTCCTGAAAGACCATGAAGGGGGTCGGCTGGGTTTTGTCGAACCCGGCCGGCAGGTAGAGCTGATACTCGCGCACCGTGCCCGGGAAGACACTGTCATCGTGAGCGGTGTAACTGCCCTTGAGCAGCGTGCCCTTGGCGACGCCGGGCTGCGGTTGGGAGTCGGCGGTGAGCGGGAACTCCGGCTCGACGGCAAGAGCGGCGACAGTGAGCAGGCTGAACAGGGCGACTTTCATGACCCAAGCCTGCGTCGGCCGGCGCGAGCTGGCAAGCGGCTTCAATGCGGGCGTCCAGAGGCGGTTTTCATGCCGACCCGGCATGAAAACCATGCTGCAATAGAATCTCGCAGGGTCAACTTTCCGCCGTATTGAACTACAGCATGAACTCCCCCGAACACGACGTCCTCATCATCGGCGGCGGCCCCGCCGGCGCCTCGACCGCCGCCATCCTCGCCGAGCACGGCCGCAAGGTCCTCGTCCTGGAACGCGAAAAGTTCCCGCGTTATCACATCGGCGAGTCGCTCATCCCCTTCACCTACGGCCCGCTCGAGCGCCTGGGCGTGATTCCGAAAATGAAGTCGTCCGGCTTCACCAAGAAGTTCAGCGTCAGCTTCGTCCAGCCCGACGGCCGCAAGTCGGTGCCGTTCTACTTTCACACCCGCTATGACGTCAACACCATCGCCCAGACCTGGCAGGTGACGCGGGCGGAGTTCGACGTCATGATGCTCGACAACGCCCGCGAAAAGGGCGCCGAGGTGCGCGAGGAAACGACGGTGACCAAGCTGCTCAAGAACGACAGCGGCCGGATCATCGGTGTCGAGATCCAGGATCGCGAGGGGCAGCGCCAGTCGCTGTTTGCCAAGCTGGTCGTCGACGCCTCCGGCAAGGAGGCCTTCGCTTCGAACCGCGAGGGCTGGCGGGTGGGCGATCCCTACCTCAACAAGGTGGCGGTGTGGACCTACTACAAGGGCTCGAAGCGCGAGGCCGGCATGGATGAGGGCGCGACCACGATCGCCTTCGTCCCTGAGAAGGGCTGGTTCTGGCACATCCCCCTGCACGACGACCGCGTCAGCGTCGGCGTGGTCGCCGAGGGCAAGTACCTGACCCGCGGCGGCGTGCGCGACCCGAAGGAAATCTTCCAGCGTGAGATCGGCGAAAACAAGTGGATCGAGGAACATCTCGCCGCCGGCACCTGCGAGGGCGAATACTGGCTGACCAGCGAGTACTCGCGTCACTCCAAGTTCGGCGCCTCGCCCGGCCTGCTGCTGGTCGGCGACGCCTTTGCCTTCCTCGACCCGGTATTCAGCAGCGGCGTCATGCTGGCGCTGAAGAGCGGCGTCATGGCCGGCGACGCCATCCACGCGGCCCTGGCAGCCCATGACGTGTCGCCCGAGCGTTTTGCCGACTACGCCAGCCAGCTGCGCGAGGGGGTCGAGAACATGCGCAAGCTGGTGTACGCCTTCTACAACCCCGACTTCTCCTTCAAGGACGTGGTCATGAAGTACCCCGAGATGGGCGGCACCATCACCGACTGCCTGTCGGGCGACGTCAACAAGGACTACAGCGAGCTCTGGCAGTGCATCCGCGAGTTTTGCCCCCTGCCCGACGAGCTGCCCTACGGCGCGCCGCTGGCGGCCTGAAAGATCTCAGATCTCAGATTTCACATTTCAGAGGGCCACGGGCGGCACCGAGCTGGCAGCCTGACGACAGCCCCAGGGAGAGGCGCGTCGCCCACCGCACGGGCGCGGCTGCCTGGATCCCAGATCTGAAATTTGAAATTTGAGATTTGAAAGCCGGCCGGCTTCCGGCCAAGGTCGCAGCCCCATGTCCGACGCCGCCCCCGCCCCTGCCTCCCAGGATTTCATCCGTGAACTGATCGCCGCCGATCTGGCGCAGGGTCGCAACGACGGCTGGGTCATCACCCGCTTCCCGCCGGAGCCAAACGGTTACCTGCACATCGGCCACGCCAAGAGCATCTGCCTGAACTTCGGCCTCGCCCTGGAGCACGCGCCGAAGTCGCGCTGCCACCTGCGTTTCGACGACACCAACCCGACCAAGGAGGAGGTCGAGTATGTCGACTCGATCATGGAGGACGTGCGCTGGCTCGGCTTCGACTGGGGCGAACACCTCTACTACGCCAGCGACACTTTTGAAAAACTCTATGGCTTCGCCGAGCAGCTCATTGGCAAGGGCCTGGCCTATGTCGACGACCAGACGCCGGAGCAGATCCGCGCCAGCCGCGGCAGCCTGACCGCGCCCGGCACCGACAGTCCCTTCCGCAACCGCAGCGCCGAGGAAAATCTCGACCTGTTCCGGCGCATGCGCGCGGGTGAGTTCAAGGAGGGCGAACGCGTGCTGCGCGCGAAGATCGACATGGCCTCGCCGAACATGAACCTGCGCGATCCGGTCATCTACCGCATCCTGCACGCGCATCACCACCGGACCGGCGACGCCTGGTGCATCTACCCGATGTACGACTACGCGCACCCGCTGAGCGACGCCCTGGAGAGCATCACCCACAGCCTGTGCACCCTGGAGTTCGAGCATCACCGGCCGCTGTACGAATGGCTGATCGCCCAGGTCGACGGCCTGCCCGGCCGCCCCTACCAGCGCGAGTTCGCCCGACTCAACCTCAGCTACACGGTGATGAGCAAGCGCAAGCTGCTGCGCCTGGTGAAGGAGGGCTTCGTTTCCGGCTGGGATGACCCGCGCATGCCGACCATCAGCGGCATCCGCCGCCGCGGCTACACCCCGGCCGCCGTGCGCGCCTTCTGCAAAACCATCGGCCTGACCAAGTACAACTCGCTCACCGAGCTCAACCTGCTCGAGCACTGCGTGCGCGAGGATCTCAACAAGACCGCCCGCCGCGCCTACGCCGTGCTGCGGCCGATCAAGGTCGTGCTGGAAAACTACCCCGAGGGCCAGGTCGAGGAGGTGGAACTCGTCAACAATCCCGAGAACCCCGATGAGGGCACCCGTCGCGTGCCGCTCAGCCGCGAACTCTTCATTGATGCCGACGACTTCATGGAGACGCCGGTGCAGGGCTTCCATCGCCTGGTGCCGGGCGGCGAGGTGCGACTCAAGTACGCCTTCTGCATCATCTGCCGCGAGGTCATCAAGGATGCCGAGGGCCGCATCATCGAACTGCGCTGCACCTACGACGACGCCACCCGCCACGGCGCCAAGCCCGAGGGCCGGCCGAAACCCAAGGGCACGATCCACTGGGTCAGCGCCCCTCACGCCGCCGACGTCGAGGTGCGCCTCTACGACAAGCTGTTCACCGTCGAGCAGCCCGACGAGGCCGCCGGTGAGGACGGCGATTTCACCCAGTTCCTCAATCCGCACTCGGTCGAGACCCTGACCGCCAAGGCCGAGCCCGCCCTCGGCACGGCCGCGCCGGGCGCCCACTACCAGTTTGAGCGCGTCGGCTACTTCTTCGTCGATCCCAAGGACAGCCAGCCCGGCCGCCCGGTGTTCAACCGCACGGTCGCCCTCAAGGACGGCTTCACCAAGGGCAAGGCCTGAAATCCGGGATTGATTTCCCGGCCAAAAAGCCCAACAATGGAGGTGACTCAGCACTTGTTGAAAGTCAGCCTTTTCAAAAGAATGATGAGAATCGCCTCCACCCTGTTGCTGTGCGTCGCTGCCGCGGCCCTGTGCTCCTGCGCCTCGTCGCAAGGCGGTCGCATCGTGACCAAGAGCGGCACCCGCATCACCTCGGTGCGCACGACGGCCTACACGCACACGGAGGCGGACCACATTCAGTATGGCGCGCGCACGGCGGTCGGCACCGGCCTGCGCCACGGCACGGTGCGCAGCGCCGCGGCGGATTGGTCGGTCTACCCGGTCGGAACCATTTTCCAAATCGAGGGCAGTCCCTACATCTACCAGGTCGACGACTACGGCTCGGCCCTGGTCGGCACGAACACGATCGACATCTACCAACCGAGCAAGGCGCACATGAAGGCCTGGGGGGTACGCAACGTCAACATCCGGGTGTTGAAGTGGGGTTCGTTCTCGAAGAGCCTGACCATCATGAAACCGCGCGCCCACCATCCGCACGTGAAGCGCATGGTCAGCCGCATTGAGCGCAGCTAAGCCGCCGTGACCAAGACGGAACGGGCCCGGTGGATCCAGCGACGGCTCGACGAGCTCTACCCGAGCACGCCGGTGCCGCTCGATCATGACGACGCCTTCACCCTGCTGGTGGCGGTGCTGCTCTCGGCCCAATGCACCGATGTCCGCGTCAATCAGGTGACCCCGCAGCTGTTCGCCCTTGGTCGCACGCCGCAGGCGCTGGCCCGGGTGCCGGTCGAGGCGATCGAGGCCGTGGTTCGACCCTGCGGGCTCGGGCCGCAGAAGGCGCGCGCCATCCGCCGGCTCTCGGAAATCCTCGTCGCCGAGCATGGCGGCGAAGTGCCTGCCGATCTGGAGGCGCTGGAGAAACTGCCGGGGGTCGGTCACAAAACCGCCCAGGTGGTCATGGCCCAGGCCTTTGGCGTGCCAAGTTTTCCGGTCGACACCCACATCCACCGACTCGCCCAGCGCTGGGAACTGACCACGGGCCGCAGCGTCGTGCAGACCGAGCGCGACCTAAAGCGGCTGTTCCCCGAATCGGCCTGGAACCGCCTGCACCTGCAGATCATCTTTTACGGTCGCGAACACTGCAGCGCGCGCGGCTGCGACGGCACGGTCTGCCTGCTCTGCCGCGAACTGTTTCCCACTCGCCGAAGGGCGAAGGCGACCCGCAAGGCCTAAAAAAAGGCGCCCCGTTGCCGGAGCGCCTTTTCGCGGATTGTCTTGAGGGAGAATCACCAGCGCAGACGACCGCCCGCGCGCAGCGAGCGGATTTCGTCGCCAAAGTCCATGCCGAGGTTGACGTCGAGCTGCGGCAGGACGCGGAAGTAACCGCCGATGTCCAGCACCTTGCTGTCGTAGTCATCCATGCTGGTGACGGTGACACCGGCCTGCAGTTCGAGCCAGTCGACCATCTGGTAGCGCAGGCTCGGGCGGACATACACGCCGGCCTCGGTGTAGCTGCGCTTGGAGGTGTCGGCATCGAAGTTCGCGTAGACGAAACCAGCCTCGCCAACGAAATGCAGGTTGGGCTTGATGGCCATGTAGACGCCGCCACCGACCGAGATCGTCGACAGGTCGTAATCGGCATTGCGCACGCCGGCCACCGAGCGATCGCCCGAGCCGCTGGTCCAATCCATCGACGCCTTGAGGAAGAAGGTGGCCGGCAGTTCCAACACCAGGCTGCCGCCAAAACCATGGCTGCCATCGTAGGCGCCGCCCTTGGGATCGCGATAACGGTAACCGAGCTCCAGGTACTGATAGTTCAGCATGCTGCCCTGCATGCCCTGCTGGACGGTCTGCACACTGCCCCAACTGTTGGTCGGCGCCGGCTGCTCAAAGCCATAGCTCTGCGGCTGCGGATTCATCAGGGTCGGCCCGGCATAGGGCGAATCGATCGAGGGGGCTGGCAGTTGCGGTTCCACCGAGACATCCGTCGGATAGGGGGGGTAACCGGAATCGACACCGAAAAGCGGCAGGGTGAGCCCGCAAAAAGCGAGCGAGGCGAGGGTTCCGCGCATTTTCATAATTATACTGATTATCAGGTTCCGTTAAATAATCCAGCAAAAAGCCGCTGTCTTCAAGCCTTTTTTGCCCTGTTGAGCCGCGCCAGATCCCCTCAGCCCAAGCCGCTCAACCCGCGTCGCTGCTGCGCACGGCGTCGAGGGTGATCTGCCACTGCTCCTCGCCCCGCCAGAAGTTGCGCTGCAGGCGCATGGCGACGTCCCAGGGCGGCGGCGGCAGGTGGCCGACGGGCGCATTGAACCAGCGCGCCTCCATGGACGCGCCGTCCTGGGTGAGCATGACGCGCAGATGCTTTTCCTTCATCCAGCGCCCCGGCAGGCGCGGCTGGACGCCTCGGCAGAGGAAAACCGGCTCGGGATTGCGCTGACCGAAGGGCTCCATGAGGCGGTAGCCCTGCAGGAAATCGAGGCTGAGATCGCGCAGCCGCACTTCCAGATCGAGTTCCAGCACCGGCACCGGTGCCTGCGGTCCAAGCGCCAGGCGCGCGGCCTCGCAGAAGCGCTCACGGAAGATGTCGAGCTTGGCCTCGGTGACCGAAACGCCGGCAGCCATGGCATGCCCGCCGCCGCGGACGATGTGTTCGCGACAGAAATCAATCGCCTCCACCAGGGAGAAGCCCGTGATGCTGCGGCCACTGCCCTTGCCCATGCCGTTTTCGTCGAAGGAAAACAGAATGGCGGGTCGATGGGTCAGGCGCGAGATGCGCGAGGCGACAATGCCCACCACCCCGGGATGCCAGTTGCGCGATCCCAATACAATGGCCGGCACCTGGTCGAGGTCGCCGAGTTCGGCGAGCATGCGCTCGGCCTCGTTGTAGACCTCCAGTTCGACCGCCTGACGGTCGCGGTTGTGGCTCTCCAGCAGGGCGGCGTAGTCGGCCGCCACCGCCGGGTCCTCGGCGAGCAGCAGCTGCAGGGCGGTCGAGGCGGTGTCGAGACGGCCGGCGGCATTGAGACGCGGGCCGAGGCGGAAACCGACGTGATGGGTCTGGATGAAGCCATCGACACCGGCGGACTCCTTCAGGGCGCGCAGGCCGATGCGCGTCGTCTCGGCCAGCGCCTCAAGACCGCGACGGACCAGCAGGCGATTCTCATCGATCAACGGCACGAGGTCGGCCACCGTGCCCAGAGCGACCAGATCGAGCGCCTCCTTGAGATCGAAACCCTCGACAAAGCGGGTCTTGAGCAGGGCGTGAGCGACCTTGAAGACCAGGCCGGCGGTGCAGAAGTAGTGGAAGTCCTCGCCCAGCTTGGGGTTGACCAGGGCGATGCAGGGCGGCCGGCCGGTCGGGGCGAGTTCGTGGTGATCGACGATGACGCAGTCGACCCCCTGCTCCTGCAGCCAGGTGAGCTCGCGCACGGAGGTCGTGCCGCAGTCGAGGGCGATGAGCAGATCGGGTTTGCCAAACTCCTCAAACAGCCGCGCAAAGCCATCGAGGCTGAGGCCATAGCCCTCCTCCATGCGCGAGGGCAGGAAGAGGTGGGGCATGACGCCATAGGCCTTGAGCGTCAGGAACATGAGCGCCATCGAGGTGACACCGTCGACGTCGTAATCGCCGTACAGCGCGACCTTCTGACCCTCGTCGACCGCGCGCAGGATGCGGGCGACGGCGGCCGGCATTTCCGGCAGTTGATGGGGGTCGCCCAGGCGAGCCAGGCGCGGCACCAAGAACTCGCGCGCCGCCTCGGCACTGGCGATGCCGCGCTGGAGCAGCAGGGTGGCGAGCAGCGGTGGCACACCGGTGTCCGCCGCCAACTCGGCGGCACCTGCGGGCACCGGCTTGAGCTGCCACCGGGGCGGTGGCGGGCTGGGCCGGGAACTGTCGGGTGCGGACGCCATGTGCAACCTCCTTGTATGGAGCAGGCTCGTAGGCTAGTCAAAGCCTCGATCCCCTTTCATGACAAACTCCGATCCCTCCCCGCTCGCCGGCCGCCTCTGGCTCGCCGCCATGGGCCTGTTTCTCGCCGCCGCCGGCCTGCTTTTCACCTGGGTGCTGTGGACCGCCTGGCAGCGCGCCGAAGAGACCCGCCGCTGGTCGGCCGTTCCCTGTCGCATCGTCTCCGCCCGCGTCGTCAGCGAGCGCCCCACCCCCAACTCCAACCCGACCCACCGCGCCGAGATTCGCTACGAGTACCGCGTGGGCGACCAGACCTACACCGGCAGCCGGATCAAGCGGGTCGACAGCGCCAGCCAGCACGAGGACAACGCCCGCCGCAAACTCGAGGCCTATCCGGTGGGCAGCGAAACCGTCTGCCACGTCAACCCCGCCGATCCGACGCTGGCGGTGCTGCGCCATGACACCCGCGCGGCACTGTATTCGATCTGGTTCCCCCTGCTCTTCGTCGCCGGCGGCGGCGTCATGGCCTGGCAGGCCCTGATCCGTTCGTCCAGGCGTACTCGATCGTGATCCGGCGACCGGTAACCGGCAGGCGCAGTTCGTTGCCTTGCACCTGCGCGCCGGGCGCGCGGATCCACAGCCGGTTTTCAAACTGCCGCTCCGGCACCTGCGCCTTGCCGGCCTCGACGAGGAAACGGCCGTCGGCCGCGGCCTCCAGGCGACCGACCGCCAGACGCAGCATCGTGCCGGCGGGAGGTTCGGCATCGAGTTCGAGCACGCGGCGCAGTCGACCCTCGGGCCGGGTCCCCTGCCCCTCGGTCTCGTAGTGCTCGCGGATGCGCAGGCCGTTCCAGGTGTAGGCAAAGATCGGCTGGCGCCGGGCATCAAGCCGGTAACCCTGCCAGACATAACCCTCGACCGCCTCCGGCCAGGCCGCGGCGGGGGTGGCCAGACGGGCGAGCGGCACGCCTGGAGCGGGCTGAACGGCGTCGTAGCCGAGGGGTGGCTGATGACCGCCGCCGCGACTGTTCCAATGGCGGGAAGCGTCGAGGAAGGCGCCGCGCCAGAGCACGGCGAGGTTCATCGTTTCCGCGTCCCAGGCCAGGTTGAAGCCGCCGGGATAACCGACGCCGAGACCGCGGTTGCCGGCACCGGCGATGAAGTTGCGATAGACCATCGGCTCGTCCTTCACCACCAGCGGGATCGGCTCGAAATCCGCCTGCTTTTTGGCCGGTGCGCCCTTTTCCCAATCCTTGGGTTTCCACAGCGACAGCGGCGTGATGTCGAAGCCCGGCCCCTTCCAGGCGGCGAACACGCCGGTCTGACCCTGGGCCTGGAAGTACTCAAGGCGGAAGGCATGAGGCCCGGCCTCGAGCTTGACCATGCCCTCGCGGATCTCCACCGGATGAATGCCATCGTGCTCAACCACCGGGCGGCCATTGATGCTCAGGCGCACGCCGTCGTCGCCGGCCAGGTAAAACCGGTAGTTGCCCGTGCGGCGCGCCTGCAGTTGGCCGGTGTAGACCACCCCGAACTCGTTTTTGTAATCGTCGAGCTTGAGCTGGACGAGGTTGTCCTCGAGTCGGCCCTGGCGATGCGGCTTGAGCTTGTCGAAGTCGGGCAACTTCCTCCAGGCACCGAGGTAAAGCGCATAACGCAGGTCCTGCAGACCGCCGCCGAGCGGCAGCACCTTCATTACCCCGCGCATCGTCAGGGCATGCCCGGGAAAGGTGCAGACATAGGGGTAGTCGCCGGGCTTGGCCGGTGCGGTGAAACGCAGCGTTTCACTCTGATGCGGATTGAGCATGGCGCTGTGCAGCCAGATGCGCGGATCGTCGGGCAGCCAGTTGCGCTTGAGGGCTTCCTCGGGCTTTTCCATCTGCTTCAAGGCCATCGCCGCGGTGTCGGTGCCCGGCTGGCAGAAGACCAGGTTGTGCGGCAGGTCATCGCCGTTCTCAAACTCCAGTCGCACCGACGCGCCGGGTCGGACCGTGAAACTCTCCAGATCATAGCGCATCTGCGCGGTCATCGTGTGGATCTTCACGGACTGCACGTCCGAGGCCTTCGCGGCTGCCGACGCCCGCAGCGGCCGCAGCCAGATGTTGCGGAAGCGCACCGGGTTGCTGTGGTCCTGCAGGAAGAGATCGCCGGCCTGCGCCGTGCCGTCAAACTCACGCTGGTACTGTACGAGCACCCCGTTGTGCAGCACGGTGATCCGTGCCTTGCGGGCGGGCCGATCCTGCGTCGCCGGCCGGGCGCGCTCAAAGAAGAGATCGTAACTCTGCCACTCGCCCGGCGGGCGACTGGCATTCGCGGTCGGCGGGTAGTGACCATAGAACGCCGCGGCCTGGCCGTCGGCATAAGTGTCGTTCTGCCAGGAGTCGAGCACCTGAACCTCCGGGAAGCCCCCGAGGAAGACCCCACTGTTGCCGCGCCCCTGGCCCTTGCCGACCACCTGCTTCGGGGTCGCCCACTCGAGGTGCAGATGGCCGTCGCCTTCGAACTTCTCGCGGGTGCGCAAACCACCGCTCTTCGGCAAGATCTCCAGACAGCCATCGACCACCTTCCAGCGCGGCGATGAATCGCCCGCGGGAGCCTCCTTGCGCGGCTCGCCCCGCCACTTCGACAGATCGCTGCCATCGAACAGCACGATGGCGTCGGCAGGCGGCGGTGCCGGCTTGAGCGCGGGTGGTGTCACCACCGGCGGCTTGGGGCGCTGCAGGTCGTGGGCGCGCCAGAGGCCGCCAGGCGTGAAGGGCTGCGGCTTCTTTTCCTGCGCCGTGGCCAGGCCAGCGGTGCAGAGAACGAGCAGAAGGCGTGGAAGCAAACGCATGGAAAAAACGGGGCGTGACGGGTTCAGGCGGCGCCACGGTAGGCGCGCGCCAGCAGGGTCACCGGCTGGGTCACCTCGCCCTCGGCGCCGAGGCCGGCGGCGAGCTGGAGATGGCATCCCGGGTTGGCGGTGGCGACCACTTTGACGCCGGTGGCGCGGACGTGGCCAAGCTTGCGCTCCAGCAGTTTGGCCGACTGCTCGGGCTGGGTGATGTTGTAGATGCCGGCGCTGCCGCAGCACCAGTTGCTTTCCGGCAGCTCAGTGAGCTTCAGGCCGGGAATAGCCTGCAGCACCTGTCGCGGCTGGGTGCAGATCTTCTGGCCATGGCAGAGATGGCAGCTTTCGTGGTAAGTGACCTCGGCGAGGCCGGCATCGTGTTCCGGCGGCCGGATGCCGATCTGCACCAGCCACTCGTGGATGTCGCGCACCTTGCTGTCCCAGCGCCGCGCCTTCGCCGCATAAAGCGGATCGTCGTGCAGCAGGTGTCCATAGCTTTTCAGGTGCGAGCCGCAGCCGCCGGCATTGGTGATGATCGCATCCAGCGCGTCGAGATCAAAGGCGTCGATCTGCCGCCGCGCCAGCTCGCGCGCCGCCTCGACCGCGCCATTGTGGGCATGCAGTGAGCCGCAGCAGAACTGCGCGCGCGGCGTCACCACCTCGCAGCCGTTGGCAAGCAGGACATCGGCGGTGTCGCGGTTGATGTTGGAAAAGGCCAGGTCCTGGACGCAGCCGGTGAGCAGACCGACCCGGTACCGCGGCTGCGCCGGGGTTTCGACCGGCTCAATCAAGGCATCGGAAAAGGCCGGCGCCATGCGCGGAGTCTGCGGTTCCAGCTCGCGCAGGCGGCGCGGCAGCAGGCCGAAGAAGCGGTGCCGACGCAGGAACAGATCGAGCCCCGTGCGCTGCCAGAGCCGCAGCCCCCAGCCGGCCAGGCGCAGCAGGCGCGGGTGCATGAACAATACGTCAAGGGTCAGCCAGCGCCAGAAATCGCGCTCGGCCCCCTGGGCCACGCCGGTGCGTTCGACCTCGGCGCGCGCGGTCTCAAACAGCTCGGCGTACTTCACCCCGGCCGGACAGGCCGTCTGGCAGGCCAGGCAGCCGAGGCAGTAGTACATCTCGTCGGCAAACTCGCGAGTCACTCCGAGATCGCCGTCGGCGATGGCACGCATGAGGGCGATGCGCCCGCGCGGGCTGTTGCGCTCGCGCTTCGTCTCCACGTAGGTCGGACAGGTCGGCAGGCACATGCCGCAGTGCATGCACTGCTGGAGCACGGAGTAGTCGAGGGATTGAAGCAGGTTCACGGAAGGAAGAAAGCGCGTGCCCACGGGCAAGTCTTGCGCACGCGGCCGCCATCAAAGCCGCATCCTCCGGCTTGCGCAAGACGCGCGGCGCGCAAGATTGTACCATGCGGACTCTGGCCATCGGAGACATCCACGGCTGCTCAACCGCCCTGCGGACGCTGCTGGATGCCGTCCAACCCGGGGCGGAAGACCTGCTTGTCACCCTCGGCGACTACGTTGACCGTGGCCCGGACAGCCGCGGCGTCATCGACACGCTGCTCGACCTGGAGCGCAGCACCGGTCTGGTGGCGCTCACCGGCAACCACGAGATCCTGCTGTTCGAGGCCCTGGCCGGCACGGTCGGCCTCGCCGACTGGGAGGCGATCGGGGGTCGCCAAACCTTGCAATCCTATGGCGGCGCGGCCCTAACGCTCGACCTGATTCCCGAGGCCCACCGCGAGTTCCTGGGCGAGCGCTGCCGGCGCCTGCACGAGACCGCCACCCACATCTTCGTGCATGCCAACCTCAACGCCATGCTGCCGTTGGCAGAACAGAGCGACGACTGGCTGTTCTGGACCCGCTTCGCCGATGCCTACCCGCATGTCTCCGGCAAGACCATGATCTGTGGTCACACCGCCCAGCACAGTGGCCTGCCGGCGCGCTTGCCGCAGGCCCTCTGCATCGACACACGGGTGTACCATCCCGACGGCTGGCTGACCTGCCTCGATGTTGAGGCCGGCAGCTTCACCCAGGCCAACGAACGCGGTCAACTGCGCCGCCTCAGCCTGGACGAACTCACCTGAAAACAGGGCTCGACCGGCATCTGGCATCGCGAAGAGCCGGACAAAACCACCCTGCAACGGGCGTTATCAAGGCTCCCCATGCCCCGCTTCGCCCCCCTGCTGCTCGCCGGCTTTCTCTCCGGCTCCCTGCTGTCTGCCGCTGACTGGCCCCAGTGGCGCTTCGACGCCACCCGCAGCGCCAGTTCGGCCGGTGAGCTGCCCGACCGCCTGCAGCCGGCCTGGGAACGCCAACTGGGCGAGCGTGAGCCGGTCTGGGACGATCCGCTCAACCATGACCTCATGCCCTACGACCGGATCTTCGAACCGGTGGCGGCCGATGGCCGGCTCTATGTCGGATTCAACGACCGCGACAAGGTCGTCGCCTACGACCTCGCCACCGGCCAGGAAGTCTGGACCGCCTTCGCCGGCGGCCCGGTGCGACTGCCGCCGGCCTGTCATGATGGCCGGGTCTACTTCGCCAGCGACGACGGCCATCTGCACTGCGTCGACGCCGCCACCGGCAAGCCGCTGTGGTCGTTCCGCGGCGCGCCCTCGGCGCGCAAGGCCCTGGGCAACCGTCGCCTCATCTCCGCCTGGCCGGCGCGCGGCGGCCCGGTGATCCGCGACGGCCGGGTCTATTTCGCCGCCAGCATCTGGCCCTTCATGGGCACCTTTCTGTACGCCCTCGACGCCACCACCGGCAAGATCGTCTGGGTGAACGACGGCACCGGCGCCGACTTCATCAAGCAACCCCACAGCGCCGCCTCCTTCGCCGGCGTGGCACCGCAGGGCGCGCTGGTGGCCACGGCCGACCGCCTGCTCGTACCCGGCGGTCGCTCGGTGCCCGCGGCCTTCGATCGCGCCACCGGCGCACTCCAGTACTTCCACCTCGACGATGGCGGCAAGGGCAACGGCGGCTCCTTCGTCATCGCCGGCCCGAAGCGCTTCTACGTGCACACCCGCGAGCGCGGCGTGCGCGACTACGACCTGGCCAGCGGCGAAAAGGGCGACCTGACGCTCAACGAACCGGTCATCGAGGGCGACCTGCTCTACGCCGCCGCCGAAAGCAAGCAGGGCAAGCCGGTCGTGCACGTGCTGACGACCGAGGGCAAAACCCGCTATGAGGTGGCCGCCAATGCCACGGGCGATCTCATTCGTGCCGGTCGCCGTCTCTACGCCGCCGGCGGCGGCCAACTCAGCGCCATCGAACTGTCGGCCGATGGCGTCCAAGCACGCGTTGTCTGGACCCAGCCCGTGCCCAAGGATGTGCAGCGCCTGATCGCCGCCAATGACCGGCTCATCGCCGTCACCCTCGACGGCCGCCTGCTGACCTTCGCCGAAAAACCCGGCCCGGGCGTGGTGGCAGAAGCCCCCGCCGCCGAGCCCAAAATGACGGAAACACAAGGCGCCACCGCCCAACACCTGCTGGCGTCGGTCGAAGATCCGGGTGGATACGGCCTCATCTACGGCGTGCCGGACAAGGGCCTGCTCGATGCCTTGCTGGCAGCCTCGGCGATGCAGTTCACCGTCGTGACCGACGATGCCGCTCAGGTCGACGCCCTGCGCCGTGACTACGACGCGCGCGGCCTGCACGGCAAGCGCGTGAGTTTCCACCTCGGCGATCCGCTCGCCTTTGAAGCCCCGCCCTTCATCGCCCCACTCGTCATCGCCACCGGCCCCGTGCTCGAACGCCTGCGCGCCGAACCCGCGCAGTTGCTGGCCGCCTACACCTCGGTGCGTCCCTATGGCGGCCGACTGGTCCTGTTCGATGCCAGCGTCGACTGGGCCGCGCTGGCCCGGGCGGCCGGTTTGGAAAACGTCGAGGCGAGCACGGCCGACGGCCTCACCCTGCTCACCCGCACCGGCGCCCTGGTGGGCTCGGCGGATTGGACGCATCAGTATGGCGACATCGCCAACACGGTGAAGTCCGATGACCGCCGGGTGCGCGCGCCGCTGGGCGTGCTCTGGTTTGGCGGCAACTCCAACCTCGACGTCCTGCCGCGCCACGGCCACGGCCCGCCCGAGCAGGTGATCGGCGGCCGACTCTACATTGAGGGCATGAACAGCCTGAGCGCGCGCGACGTGTACACCGGCCGCGTGCTCTGGAAACACGACTTCGACGACCTCGGCACCTTCGGCATCTACTACAACGAGACCTACGCCGACACCCCGCTGAGCACGGAATACAACCAGAAGCACATCCCCGGTGCCAACGGCCGCGGCACCAACTTCGTCGCCACCGAGGATCATGTGTACGTCGCCCTGCGCGGCGAATGCCAGGTGCTCGACGCCCGCAACGGCAAACTCCGGCAGACGATCCGCCTGCGCGACAACCGCAAGGATCCGGCCCAGTGGGCCTTCATCGGCGTCCAAGAGGATCTGCTGCTCGCCGGCGACGACTTCGCCCACTTCAGCCTGCGCCTCGGAGGCGCCAAGAGCCGCAAGGAATCGACGATCGAGGACTACTCGGCCAGCGCCGGCCTCGCCGCCTTCGATCGCCACACCGGCAAGCCACTCTGGCGCGTCAAGGCGCGGCACAGCTTCCTGCACAACGCCATCGTCGCCGGCAACGGCCGCATCTACTGCATCGACAAGCTGACCAAGCACGCCGAGGACCTGCTCAAGCGCCGCGGCCGCGACCTGCCCAAGGACTACCGCATCGTCGCCCTCAACGCCCGCACCGGCAAGGTCGTCTGGGAGGAAACCCGCGATATCTTCGGCACCTGGCTCGGTTACTCCGAGGAACACGACCTGCTGCTGCAGGCCGGCGCCAAGGCCAGCGACCGACTGTCGTCCGAAGTCGGCGAGGGCATGGCGGTGTACGCGGCCGCCACCGGCAAACGCCGCTGGGCCGATCTCAAGCGCGCCCACACCGGTCCGTGCATCCTGCACAACGACCTCATCCTCACCGGCGCCAACTCCTACTCCAGTTCCGGCGGTGCCTTCAGCCTGCTCACCGGCGAACCGCACCTCGTGCTCAACCCGTTGACCGGCAAAAAGGAACCCTGGCGACTCAACCGCACCTACGGCTGCAACACCATCATCGCCAGCGAGCACCTGCTCACCTACCGCAGCGGCGCCGCCGGCTTCTACGACCTGGAGAGCATGAGTGGCACCAGCAGCCTCGGCGGCTTCAAATCCGGCTGCACCTCCAACCTGGTCGTCGCCAACGGCGTACTCAACGCCCCCGACTACACCCGCACCTGCAGCTGCGGCTACCAAAACCAGACCTCGCTCGCCCTCATCCCGATGGCCGATGTCGAGATGTGGACCTACAGCCAGTTTGGCCTCGACGGTGAGCATGGCGACCGCGTGCAGCGCGTCGGCATCAATTTTGGCGCACCCGGCAACCGTCGCGCCGCGGACGGCACCCTCTGGCTCGAACACCCGCATGCCGGCGACGGCAATGCGCCGCAGATCGGCGTCGAGGGCCTGGCGGAAACCGCCACCTACTTCCGTCGCCACAGCTCGCAGGCCGGTCCCGGCGCCAGCCCTGCCTGGATCGCCGCCTCCGGCCTCACCGGCGAGGGCGAAATCGTGCTGACGCCGTCCCTGCGCCGGCCGCTGCTGGTCAAACCGGTGAAAAAAGTCGCCGCTGCCGACGAAAAATCCGCCAAGGCGCCGCCGCCACCGCCCCCCGTGCAGGAACCCCTGCGCCGGGTCGACTTCCCCGCCCTGCCGCACACGGTGCGCCTGCATTTCGCCGAACCCGGCGGCTTGGCACCCGGCGCGCGCGTGTTCCATGTGACCCTGCAAGGCAAAACCGTGCTGGAGAACTTCGATCCCGCCCGCGAGGCCCCCGGCGGCACGCTGGTGCGTGAGTTTCGCGGCATCCCGATCGGCGCCGAGCTGCGCATCGGGCTGACCGCCGCGCCCGGCTCCCAGGCACCGCCGGTGCTCTGCGGCATCGAGTTCACCGCCGACCCTACCGGAGCGGAATGAGCCGGAGCGGCCTGAGAACAGGGATTGACGGCGGGGCCGCGACCCGTTAGGGAAGCGCTTCACGCATACATGGCCGCCGCTCCGGAATCCCGCATCCTGCTTGTCGACACCGACCCCGACTTTCTGGCCTGGGCCGCAGGACACTTAAAGGCGCCCAACGTCGTCATCACCACTGCCGAACGCGCCGAGGAAGCGGTCGCCCTCTATCAAAGCACGCCCCAGGACCTCGTCCTGGCCGAGGTGCGCCTGCCCGGCACCTCCGGCATTGAGCTGCTCAAGCGCCTGCGCCAGAACGATCCGAACGCCATGGTGATCCTCTTCACCGGCATCGCCAGCACCAGCCATGTCATCGAGGCGATGCGCCTCGGCGCCTACGACGTGCTCGGCAAGGAGCGCCTGACCTACGAACTGCGCACCGCCGTCGAGACCGCCCTGCGCTCGACCGAAGCCCGCCGCGCCACCCGCGCCCAGGTGACGGAAACGCCGGTCGATTCCCTGCAGGAAACCATCATCGGCCGCTCGCCGGCGATGCAGGAGGTGTTCAAAATGATCGGCCGCGTCGCGCGCTCCGATGCCCCCGTGATGATCACCGGCGAGAGCGGCAGCGGCAAGGAACTCGTCGCCCGCGCCATCCACAAGTTCAGCGCCCGCGCCCAGAAGGACTTCGTCGGCATCAACATCACCTCGATCCCCGACAACCTCATGGAGAGCGAGCTCTTCGGCCATGAGAAGGGCAGCTTCACCGGCGCGGTCAGCCAGCGCGTCGGCCGCTTCGAGCAGTGCGACGGCGGCACCCTCTTCCTCGACGAGATCGGCGACATGCCGCTGGCGGTGCAGAGCAAGCTGCTGCGCGTGCTGCAGGAGGGTGAATTCTGCCGCGTCGGCAGCAACCAGGTGCTCAAGTGCGACGTGCGCATCCTCGCCGCCACCCACAAGGATCTCGAAACCGCGGTCAGCCGCGGCGCCTTCCGCGAGGACCTGTTCTACCGCCTCAACGTCGTGCGCATCCACATCCCGCCTCTGCGCGAGCGCCGCGAGGATGTGCGCCTGCTCGCCGACTTCTTCCTGCGCCGCCAGTCGGCACGCCGCCGCGGCATGACGATGCGTTTCACCGAGGACGCCCTCGCCCTGCTCGAGGCCTACGACTGGCCGGGCAATGTCCGCGAGTTGGAAAACACCATCCAGCGCGCCTGCGCCCTGTGCAATTCCGACGTCCTGCTGCCCTCCGACATCCCGCTCGGCAGCACCGGCGCCCGCTTCTCCAACGCCCACCCGGCCAACACCGTCACGCGCATGCGCGACGCCCTCAGCAGCCTCGTCCAGATCGCCGAGAGCAGCCCGGACATCGAACTGGTGCCCTGGGTCGAACGCGAACTCGCGCGCATCGCCCACCGCCACTTCGAGGAGGACGACGACCGCGCTGCCAAATTGCTCGGCATCAGCACCGCCAGCCTGAAGGCGCACCTGCACCACGCCGAACCCGCCGCGGTGAAAAAACCGGCCACCCGCAAGGCCAAGTAATCCGCCATGAAGGCCCGCCTGTTCCTGCTCGCCCTGCTCGTGGCCACCGGAACCCAGGCCGCGACCCATACCGTGCGCGACGACGCCGGACTGAGGACCACCTTGCGCTCGCTGCAGACGGGCGATGTCCTACGCATCGCCCCCGGCACCTATGCCAGCGGCCATCACCTGGAAGGCATCGCCAACCTCACCGTCGAAGCCCTTGATCCCGCCCAACCACCGCGCTTTGTCGGTGGCAGCAGCGGCTGGCACTTCCGCCGCTGCCCCGGCCTGCGCCTGCGCCACCTCATCGTCTCCGGCCAGAGCGTCAACGGCCTCAACCTCGACGAGGGCGGACCGGCTCACCCCGCCACCACCGGTGTGGTGCTGGAAAACCTGACCGTCGAAGACATCGGCCCCAAGGGCAACCACGACGGCATCAAGGTCTCCGGCCTCGCCGACCTGGTCATCCGCGGATGCCACATCACGGGCTGGGGCGGCCAGGGCATCGACCTCGTCGGCTGCCACCGCGTGCGCATCGAAGGCTGCCGTTTCACCGGCAAACCCGGCTTCAGCGCCAGCGCCGGCATCCAGATCAAGGGCGGCAGTTCGGCTGTCACGGTCGAGAACTGCGACTTCGACGACGCCGGTGAACGCCCTCTCAACGTCGGTGGCTCCACCGGCCTGGAGTTCTTCCGCCCGCCCGGCGCCCACCACGAGGCGAAGGACATCGTCGTGCGCGGCAACCGCATCCGCGGCAGCCTGTGCGCGGCCGCCTTCGTCGGTGTCGACGGCGCCGAGTTCTCTGACAACACCATACTTCACCCGCGGCGCTGGATCTTCCGCATGCTCCAGGAGACGCGCGCCGAGGGCTTCACCCCCTGCCGCAATGTCCGCGTGCGCAACAACCGCATCGTCTTCCGCCGCGACCAGGTTGTCGCCGAGGTCAACGTCGGCGCCGGCACCGCCCCTGAAACTTTCCTCTTCGAAGGCAACCACTGGTTTGCCGAGGACCGCCCGCAGGACTCGCGCCCCAAACTGCCGGTCGCCGAGACCGGTGGCGTCCATGGCCGCGATCCGCGCGATTGACCGCCTCTTTTGTCTTGCAACGGCGCCAATGCGCGGCACTGTCGCCCTCCCCGCCGCAATCGCGGCGATGGGCACGGGGCGTAGCTCAGCCTGGTAGAGCGCTTGCTTTGGGAGCAAGAAGTCGTCAGTTCGAATCTGGCCGCCCCGACCCCCTCCAGCCAAGCCGATGTCCGCCCTCTACGCCGCCACGTTGAACGCCTTCAAGACGCAGGGCTGGGCCTATCAGGAAGTCCAGGGACTGGAGGTCGTCGAATCCGTCTTCGAGGCCCATCACGCCAAGATCCCGGTGCATGTGCAGGTCTTCGGCGAAGCCGGCATCGCCAGCGCCGTGGCCACCGCCTCGTTGCCCGTGCCGGCCAGCCACCGCCTGCCGGTGTGCGAGCTGCTCATGCGCACCAACAAGGAACTCAACCTCGGCAACTTCGAACTCGAATGGGACGAGGGCCGGGTGATGTTCCGCGTCAGCACGGTCTTCCCCCCGCACCGCCACGACGAACGCGTGCTCGCCAGCCTGGTGCACACCGCCGTTGCGGAAATGGACCGTCTGACCCCCTTCCTCGGCGAAGTCTGCCGCGTGCCCAGGGGCGAACTGCCGCTGCTGCGCGTGGCCGACCTGCTGCGCCGCGAGGACCTGCTGCCGCCGCCGCCAGCCGAGGATTGATCCCCCGCAGCGCGCAGTTGCCTTTCTCCCCGGCGCCGTCCATCATGGCCGCGGCCTCCCGCAGTGCCCATGCGCTACCTGCTCCACGACCATCCCGCCTTCCCCGGACTGCTGTCCAAGGAGGATCTCTTCGTCCTGGTCGAACGCGGCGCCCTCGCGCACGGCGATCTCTGCACCGACACCCTCAGCCGTCGCGATCACACGGTGGGCGAAGTCATCCGCGGCATGCCGCCGCCGCGCGGCCGCGCCGCGCGCATCTCACGCCCCGCCTACCAGGAGATCCGCGCCGACCTGCACGGCTT
>JAEYYS010000148.1 GCA_023428335.1 Verrucomicrobiota bacterium
TGACTGACCTGACTGATTGACGCAGCCCATGAAAGCCCTCCTGATTCTTTCCCTCCTGACCACCGGTGCCTTGGCGCTGGAGCTGCCGGCGACGAAACCGCGCCAGGGCACCATTCACCGCTGGATCACCCTGCCGGGTGAGTTTGCGCCCTGGCAGCAGGTTGAGCTGAAGGCGCGCGTCGCCGGTTATGTAAAATCGATCGCGGTCGACAAGGGCGACGTCGTTCGCGCCGGCCAGACCCTGGTGCAGATTGAGGTGCCGGAGCTGGAGGCCGACCTCATTGGCCATCGCGCCGAGGTGGCGGCGGCGGAGATCGAGGTCAAGCGCCTGCATGAAGCGCGGGCGAAATCGCCGGACCTGATCCTGCCGCAGTCGGTGGATGATGCCGAGGCCAAGCTGGCGATTGCCAAGGCCGGCATGGAGCGCACGAATGCCCTCATTGACCTGGCACAGATCAAGGCGCCGTTTGCCGCCGTGGTCACCGATCGCCGCGTCGATCCTGGTGCCTTCGCCGCGGCGGGCGGGGCGACGCTGCTGCAGCTCACCGATGTCGCCACCCTGCGCTTCCAGGTGCCGGTGATCGAGACCGAGACCGCCCGGCTGAAGCCCGGCCAGCAGGTTGAGGCGAAGGTGGATGCGCTCGCCGGCGAGGTCGTCAAGGGCAGCCTCAGCCGCCTCACCGGCCAGCTGGATGCCGCCACCCGCACCATGCTCATTGAAGCCGACTTCAACAACGCCGACGGCCGCCTGCGCCCCGGCATGTTTGCCACCGCCCGCATCGCCGTCGAGCAGCGCGACAACGCGACGCTCATCCCGGTGGCCGGCCTGGTGAAGGAGAAGGCCAACAGTTTTGTCTTCAAGCACGTCGGCGGCAAGGCGGTGAAGACCGCCGTCAAACCCGGTTTCAACGACGGCGTCCACGTCGAGGTGCCGGAACTGAAGCCGGACGAGGTGGTCTTGCTGCCGGGTACCGTGGTGCTGGCCGATGGCCAGGAAGTGACGGTGAAGGAATGACGAAGGATGAACGACGCATGAAAACGCACCCCAACCTTGCTGCCCTGATAGTTCTGCGGACCCTTTGTCTCCTGCTGCTGGCGGTGCCGGCGCTGGCGGCACCCATGCATGTGAACCTGCCCACGGTCATGAAGCTGGCTGGGGCCAACAACGATGAGATCGAACTGGCGCGCACACGCCATACGGAGACGATTGCCGAGTCGAAACTGGCCTGGCAGCGCTTCTGGCCGGCCCTGACCTTGGGCGCGGGCTACCGGCGTGCCGATGGCAATGTCCAGGACATTGCCGGCGCGGTGTTTGACGTCAGCAAGCAGCAGTACACGGTGGGTACCAACCTCATGATTGACTGGTCGCCGGGCGACCTGTACTACGCCGCCCTGGCGGCCAAGCAGCAGGCGCTGGCGGCCGAGCAGCTCGCGGAAAAGGCGCGGCGCGACATCGTCACCCAGGCCACGGCCCGCTACTATGGTCTGCTGGCGGCGGAGGCCGAACTGGCGATCCTCGAGGACGACCTGCGCCTGACCCAGGACTATGAAACGCAGATCGGCGGTGCGGTCGAGGCCGGCACCGCGTTCCGGGCCGACCTGCTGCGGGTGAAGACCCAGGTCAGCCGGGCGAAGCTGGCGATTCGTCAGCACGAGGAGAAGCGCGATCTCGCCGCCGCCGCGCTGGCGGAAATCCTGCGGCTGCCGCCGGAGACCGAACTGCGGCCGGCGAAGGCGGACCTGGTGCCGGTGCGCTTGCTCGACCGCAAGACCGGAGTCGCCTCGCTCATTTCCCAGGCCAACCAGCATCGCCCCGAGGTGAAGGCGGCGACCGCGGTCAGCACCGCCGCCGCCTGGGAGCGTGAGCGCGCGCGGGTGGCGCCGCTCATTCCGAGCGTGCAGGCCGGCTACGGCTTTGGCGGTCTCGGCGGCGGTTTCAACGGCGACCTCGGCAACTTCGACGATTCGCAGAATGTCTTTGTCGGTCTCGGCTGGAAGATCGGCCCCGGCGGGCTTTTCGACAAGCAGCGCAAGGTCATCGCCGGCGCCCGCGAGGAGGCGGCGCAGTTGCAGTCGGCGCAGGTCAAGGCGGCCATCGGGCGCGAGGTCGTCGAGGCGGCCGCCCGGGCGCAGAGTGCGCACGACCAGATCGGCATCAATGACGAGGCGGTCGGTGCCGCCGAGGAGATGGTCAAGCTCGCTAAGGAGCGCCAGGCCAGCCAGCTCGGCGTCGTGCTGGAGTACCTGCTGGCCCGCGAGGAACTGACCCGCGCTCGCCAGAGCCGGGTGCGCGCCGTGACCGGGTTCAACCAGGCCCAGCACGAGCTGAAGCGCGCGGTCGGTCAGTGAGGTCTCAGGGACGCCGGAAGGCGGCGGCCCAAGCCTTCATCTGACGGTCCATCAGGAAGGGCACGACCGGCACCAGGCTGGCGACAAAGACCTGGGCGGCGCGGCGCAGCGGCCAGTCGGTCTGCTGCAGCACGCGCAGCAGGGCGTAGCAGAACACGAGGAAGAGGCCGCCGTGGAGGGAGCCGGCGATGCGCACGGCGAGCGGCATGTCCCAGACATACTTCAGGGGCATGGCGATGCCGAACAGAATGAGGGTCGAGACGGCCTCGATCAGGACAATGAGGCGCAGGAAGGCGACGGGGTTTTGCAGCACGCCAGGTCTCTGCCACGGTCGGCGAGCGCTGCAACGGAAATCGGCCCGAGCCGGGCAGGGGTGATGGCAATCTCCCCTTGCGAACGGACTGGGAGCGGTTATTTTAAGGTTCCCATGCATTCCGTTCCGGCCATCCGCGCGATCCGAATTAGCTGCGGGCTCCAGGGCGCCTGACGCAGGCGCTGGAGTCCGTGATGGCCCCTGTTGGCGCCGCTGAGGCGCCTGAGCATGGCGCTGGTGCGTCAGCCGGACCCTGTTCCGGTCGTTTCCAACCCCTTTTTCAACGTCCCCCCCTCTTTCTCTACTTCCCATGTCCGTGACCATCTATGACACCACCCTGCGCGACGGTACGCAGGGGACCGGCATCTCCTTCAGCACCCTCGACAAGCTGCGCGTCGCCGAAAAACTCGACGACTTCGGCGTGCACTACATCGAGGGCGGCTGGCCGGGTTCCAATCCCAAGGACGCCGCCTTCTTTCAGGAGGCGGCCAAGCGTTCCTGGAAAAACGCCAAGATCACCGCCTTCGGCATGACCCGCCGCGGCAAGATGAAGGTCGAGGACGACCCGCAGGTGCAGATGCTGCTCGACGCGCAGACGCCCGCGGTCACCGTCGTCGGCAAGACCTGGCCGCTGCACGTCACCGAAGTCTTCCAGGTCAGCCTGGAGGAAAACCTGGCAATGATCGCCGACACGGTCGCCTACCTGAAGAAGCACGGTCGTGAGGTGCTGTACGATGCCGAGCACTTCTTCGACAGCTTCCGCGAGGATCCGGAGTACTCCCTGCGCACGGTCAAGGCCGCGCAGGATGCCGGGGCCGATCTGGTGGTGCTCTGCGAGACCAATGGCGGGGCGCTGCCGGAATTCGTCGAGGAGGTCACCCGCAAGGTCATCGCCCACCTCGGCCGGCCGGTCGGCATCCACACCCACAACGATGGCGGGGTCGGCGTTGCCAACGCCCTGGCCGCGGTGCGCGCCGGCGCCTGCCAGGTGCAGGGCACGATCAACGGCTATGGCGAACGCGTCGGCAACTGCAACCTGACCACGGTCATGCCCAACCTGCAGTTGAAGATGGGCATCCCGCTCGGGCTCGACCTGACCCGCCTGCGCGAGCTGGCCTTCTTCGTCGATGAACTCGCCAACGTGCCGCACGACATCCGCGCGCCGTACGTCGGCCTGGCCGCCTTCACCCACAAGGGCGGGCTGCACGTGCACGCCGTGCAGAAGCTGGCGCGCACCTATGAACACGTCGATCCGGCGCTGGTCGGCAACGAGCGTGTCATCACCATCTCCGACATGTCCGGCCAGTCGAACGTGCTGATCAAGGCCGAGGCCATGGGCCTGTCGCTCGCCAAGGGTTCGCCCGAGGTGCAGAAGGTGCTCGCCGAGGTCAAGCGCCTGGAGAGCGAGGGCTTTGAGTTCGAGGCGGCCGAGGCCAGTTTCGAGCTGCTGATCCGCCGTCTGCTCGGCCAGGAGACGCGCTGCTTTGAGCTGCTCGAGTTTCACACCACCCACCGCTTCCGCAGCGGCATGGCGGCGGAAACCAATGAGGCCACCGTCAAGCTGCGCGTCAACGGCCGACCCGAGTACACGGTCGACGAGGGCGACGGTCCGGTGAACGCGCTCGACAACGCCCTGCGCAAGGCCCTGCTGCCGCATTTCCCGCAGATCGCCTCGATGCGACTGGAGGATTACAAGGTGCGCATCATCGACAGCGGCACCGGCACGGCGGCGAAGACCCGCGTGCTGGTGGTGAGCACCGATGGCACGCGCACCTGGAGCACGGTGGGGGTGTCGACCAACATCATCGACGCCAGTTGGCAGGCGCTGATCGACAGCATCGAGTTCTTCCTGCTCGCTCGCCCGTGAGGTGCTGCGACGTGGGCGGCGCCGC
>JAEYYS010000165.1 GCA_023428335.1 Verrucomicrobiota bacterium
TCCCAGGTCCAGCCGCACGGGCGCGAACGCAGCAGCTCTTGGTACTCCGGCACGGCGGCAAACTCGCGGTGCCGACGGGTCTGCTTTTCCAGGTCCGGGCTGTCGATGTAAGGGGTGTCGCCCAGCAGCACAACGCCATCGACGTTTTCGGCGGCCATGCGCCGCCAGACCGCGCGACTGCCCTCGTCCTCCTTGGCGCAGGAGCTGACCGCCAGTCGGACCCGGGCCGGCTGGTCGGGCGCTGGCGCCGTGGTGAATTGTTGCGGCTCCGCCGCGGCGATTTCGCGGTCCTCCTGCAGGATGCGGTAACGGTAGGTCGTGCCGGGCTGCAGACCATCGGCCTGCCAGTGCAGGCAGAAATCGTTTTCCGCCAGCGCCTGCCGCGTCCAGCGCCGGGTCTCGCCCCCCGCCACGGGCGTCACTTCCAGCGTGAACGCCCCCGCCTGGCCCGCGCGCAGCCAGACCAGGGCGGCGGTGGCCTCCGCATGACCGAGCAGCGGGCCCAAGAGGCTGCCAGCCGAGGACTGGGCCGACGCGATGGCCGGGCCGACGCCGAAAGCCAGGGCTCCGGCCAGGAACTCACGGCGAGGCAGGTGGGTGGATGGGGTCTCAGTCATCATGGCGGTGCGACGAAGCAAACGGCCATGCTAGTGAGAACCTTGTTGCCTGAAAAGAAATTTATGTGATTTTTAAGCAACATTGCCCCATGAACCTCGTCGAACTGTCCCAGCGCATCAAACAGCGCCGCCTCGACCTCGGCCTGAGCCTGGAGGAGGTCGCCGCGGCGGCCGGGCAGACGCGCAGTTGGCTGTCGAAAGTGGAGAACTTCCGCATCACACCCTCGCTGCCCGCCCTGGCGCGGGTGGCCGAGGCCCTGCGCGTGCCGCTGGCAACACTGCTGGAGGGGCTCGATGCCAAGCCGCAGATCGTGCTGACGCGCCAGCAGGACCGCCGGGTCATCCGGCGCGACCCCCAAAATTCCGACATCATCTATGAGGCCCTGATCCAGGGGCGGGCGAACCGGCGCATGGATCCGTTTCTGCTGCAGGTGCCGGCCGGCGGTGGCCGCAACGTGTCGCGACCGCATGAGGGCGAGGAATTCCTCATCGTTCTGGAGGGCCGGGTGACGCTGGAATACGGGGACGAGAGCTTTGCGCTGGCGACCGGCGACAGCCTGTACTTCGACGCCGAGACCCCGCACCGGCTGCTCAATCCGCACGACCAAGCCGCCCGGGTGCTGTGCGTTTTCCTGGAAAAGTAACGGGTGTTTCGACCGAACTCGGCGATTGCCCTCCGTCCCCGGGGTGGTAGCGTGCCGGCCGCGCAGCGCCGCGCGGCGTATCGTCCCAACCCCTATGCAATGGCTTTCCCAACTTGGCTTCGTCGGTGAGGCACTCCGCTTCATCATCCTGGTCTTCGAAGTGCTGATGGTTTTCAACCTGATGATCCTGGTCCATGAACTGGGTCACTTCCTGGCGGCGCGCTGGCGCGGGCTGAAGGTCGAGGCTTTCTACATCTGGTTTGGCAAGCCGCTGTGGAAAAAGACCATCAACGGCGTCGAGTACGGCCTCGGCAGCATCCCGGCGGGCGGCTTCGTCAAGCTGCCGCAGATGGCGCCCATGGACGCCATTGAAGGCGAATCGACCGCCGGCGAGCCCCTGCCGCCGGTCAAGCCGCTCGACAAGATCATCGTCGCCTTTGCCGGCCCGCTGTTCAGCTTTGGCCTGGCCTGCCTGTTCGCCCTGCTGGTCTCCTGGCTGGGCAAGCCGCAGTCGGAACCCTTTGTCACCACGACCATCGGCTACGTCGTCGACGATAGCCCGGCAGCCAAGGCCGGCCTGCAGCCTGGCGATGTCGTGCGCAAGATCGACGGTGTGCCGGTGCTGCGTTTCGAGGGCATGGTCGACAGCATCCGCTGGGGCGTCATTGCCAGCGAGGGCGAAACGATCCGCTTCGAGGTCGAGCGCCCCGGCAAGGGCGTGCAGGAAATCGCCGTCGCTTCCAAGTGGCCGGATCCCGAGGCGGAAAACATTGCCTGGTGGCAGCAGCCCTTCAAGCGGCCGCCCCTGCGTGAGGTCGGCATCATGGGCAAGGAAACACCCATGGTCGGCGCCCTGCAGCCGCACAGCCCGGCCGCCGAAGCCGGCCTGCAGCCGCTCGACCAGATCCTCGAGGTCGACGGCCAGCCGATCTTCCATCGCGTCCAGTTGTCGGACTACCTGGAAGACAAAAAGGATCGCCCCGTGCGCCTGACCGTGCTGCGCAAGGACGCCAAGATCTCGGTCGAAATGACCCCGCGCGTGCCGGACAAATGGCAGTCGAAGAGCGACCCTCGACCGATGATCGGCATTGTCTGGCACGCCACCGGCGAGCGCAAGCTGGCACATCCGGGCGTGGTGGAACAGATCTCTGACGCCTCACGCGCCATGTATGGCATGCTGACCAAGCTGCTGACGGGCACCTCCGACATCAGCCCCGGCCACATGAGCGGGCCGGTGGGCATCGGCCGCGTCTATTACAACCTGCTGCAGGATCCGGCCGGCCTGCTGCAGGTACTGTGGTTCAGCGTCGTGCTCAACATCAACCTGGCCATCCTCAACCTGCTGCCCTTCCCCGTGCTCGATGGCGGCCACATCACCCTGGCCATCGGCGAGGCGATCCGGCGCAAGCCGCTGGAGTCGCGCTTCCTGGAAATCATCCAGACTGCCTGCGCCCTGCTGCTTTTCGGCTTCATTCTCTTCGTCACCCTCAAGGATGCCGGCGACCTCTTCCTGAACCGCGGCAAGGCCGGCGACCCCAAGGAGGAGATCGGCTGGCTACCCAAGGAAGAGCGCGGCAAGCCGGCGCCCTGATCAGGGCCGGCGACCGACAATCAGGTGGTTGTGGAAGGGCGTGCGTCCCCAGAGCGGGCGGATCGTCACCTCCAGACCGGCGGCGGCGAGCACGCGGCGGAACAGATCGGCGTCGGGATAGCACACCGGTGCCGCCTTCATCCACAGGGTGGCACGGGCGAAGAAGTCGGCCAGCACGGTGACGCGATAGCGCCAGCCGGGCGCGCGCAGGCCGCTGCGGATGATCAGTCGCCCACCCGGTGCCACGCGTGCGGCGGCGGCGGCGAGCAGGAGTTCCTGTTCCTCGTGCTGGAAGAACTGCAGGATGTCGAGGATGACAACCTGGCCGGCAAACTCCGGCAGACCCGTGCGGGCATCGCCGGTGCGAAACTGCAGATCGCCGAGGCCGGCGCGCGCGGCCATGGCCGTCGCGGCGCGGATCTTGCGCGCGTCGTAGTCAAAGCCGGTCACCGGCACCGGCAAGCCGCTGGCGTGCAGGTAGTGCCCGAGCAGGCCGAGACCGCAACCGATGTCGAACACGGGCAGGTCCGAGCCGGCGAGCTCGGCCGCGACGGCCGCATAGACAGGATCGGTGCGCAGCTTGCAGCGCGTGTAATGGTAATCCCAGCGCCGGTCGCAGTGCGCGGCGATGCGATCAAAATCGGCGGCACCGGGATTCATGCCGCCTCCTCCGGTTCGACGTGGCGGCCACGCAGGGGATTGCCACCGCGCCAGCACTGCCCGAGCAGGCGCGGCAGCCGCAGGATGGCCCCGGTGAGCAGGCGGGCATGCATCCAGGTGAGCAGGGCGTTGTCGCGCAGGTAGCGAAACTGCGAGACACCGCCCTCGGCCGTGGTCAGGTAGCGCACCGGCACCGGCACGGTGAGCATGGGCACACCCTGCCAGGCGAGGCGGACGGCGAGTTCGGCATCGTAATCAAAGCGCCGGCCCCAGCACGTGCCCCGGAAGGCCTGCAGGAAGGCGTCGACCGGATACAGGCGCATGCCGAAAAGCGAGTCAGGAATGCCCCAGGCAAGGGTCTCGACATGGGTCATGAAGTTCGACAGCTTGCGGCCCTGGACGCGCACCTGCGGCGCCTCGGGACCGAACACCGGCCGGCCCATGAGGGCGGCCTGCGGGTGCCGGGCCGCGAGTTCGAGGAAGCACGGCACGAGGTCGGCAGGATGCTGACCGTCGGCATCGACGGTCAGCACATGGGTGAAACCCTCGGCGGCGGCGGCCTCGACCCCGTGCAGCAGGGCGGCACCCTTGCCGCGATTGTCCGGCAGGCTCAGCACGCGCAGGCCGGCATGATCGGCGGTGAGCGGTGCCAGCAGGTCCGCGCTGCCATCGCGACTGCCATCGACCACCACCCAGACCTCCGGCCAGCGTGTCAGCAGCTCCGCCACCGTGCGCGGCAGGATGCGGCCGGTGTTGTAGGTGGGAACAAGGAGGAGTGGCTTCATGGCAGCGCTTCCGCAGCGAGCCCTGTGGCCGGGCCTGGAAGAGGAGCATTGGACGTTGTCATGGAGGGGTGCGGCACGTAAAAAGTGGGTCGACACCATGCCGCAGCCGCCCCATCCTGTTCAAGCCCTTTCCGCCCTGCCCCACGGGCCGGCCTTCCGCTTCCTCGACGAACTGCTGGAGCTTGAACCGGGGGTTTCGGCCAGTGCCCGCTGGACCCTGAAGGGTGACGAAGCCTTCCTGGCCGGCCATTTCCCGGGCCAGCCGCTGCTGCCGGGGGTGATCATGATCGAGGCCCTGGCCCAACTCGGTGGTGTGCTGGCGCAGAGCGCGCGACCGGACCGGCCTCTGCAGGACCTGCGACTCACCGCCGTGCAGCGGTTCAAGATCCTCGGCAGCATCACCCCGGGCACCGCCCTGCGCATCCACGCGCGGCTGGAAGCGGCACTGCCCGGGCTGGTGCAGGTGGCCGGCGACCTTCGACTGGAGGACGGCACCCTGCTCGCCGCCGGCACCGTCGCCCTCAGTGGCCGGGAGGAAGAGACTGTTTCTTTGATTGCGTCGCCGGGGCGGCCGGCTGAAAATGGCGCCGCATGAGTCCCGAGGCCGTCGCCGACATGAGGATCTGGCAGGGCACCCCCGTGTCCGCCGGAGTCGCGCATGCACCGGTGCACGTCCTCAAGGATCACTTTGACGAACCGGACGCCGACCCGATCCGCGCCGAGGATGTCGAGACCGAGCTGGAGCGCTGGCACAAGGCGCTCGACCTGACGCATCAGGAGATCGAGGCCCTGCAGAACCAGGTGCGCGAGGAGCAGGGCAACGACGAGGCCGACATTTTCGAAACGCACCTGCTCATCCTCCAGGACAACTCCATCCTCAAGCAGGTGGAGAAAACGGTGCGCGAAAAGCTGATCTGTGTCGACGCGGTCTACTACCGCCTCATGTGCAAGCACATGGACGCCCTGCGCGGCCTGGCGGACTCCTACCTGCGCGAGCGCTTTGTCGACATCAAGGACGTCACCCAGCGCGTCATGCGCCACCTGCGCGGCGAGTTGATGACCCACCCGATGTTTGAGGATCCGGTCATCATCGTCGCCCGCGACCTGACGCCGTCCGACACCGTCCAGCTCGACCGCAGCAAGGTGCTCGGCTTCGCCGTCGAGACCGGCAGCGCCAACTCGCACGCCGCCATCATCGCGCGCTCGCTCGGCCTGCCCGCCGTCGTGCGCCTGCACAACATCTGCGAGGAACTGCACTCGGGCGACGTCGTCCTGCTCGACGGCGAGGAGGGCCTGCTCATCCTCAATCCGGACGCCGCGACGCTGGCCAGCTACCGCAGTCGCGAGGAGGAGGCCGAACAGATCGAGGATGCGCTGCACCTGGAACGCCACCAGCCCGCGACCACGGTCGACGGACACACCGTTGAGGTCTGCGCCAATGCCGAGTTCGTCGAGGAGATGCGCACCATCCACGACTGCGGCGCCAAGCATGTCGGCCTGTTCCGCACTGAGTTCCTCTACCTTGAGGATCCGTCCGGCTCGGAGGACTGGCTGGCCGATGCCTACACCCGTGCCGTCAAGGCCATGCAGCCCGGTCAGGTCGTCTTTCGCACGCTCGACATCGGTGGCGACAAGCTCGATGCCGAAATGATCGCCGACGCCGAGCCCAATCCCTTCCTCGGCTGGCGCGGCATCCGCGTCTCGCTCGGCCGGCCCGATCTTTTCAAGCGCCAGTTGCGCGCCCTGCTGCGCGCCGCCGTGCACGGCGAGGTCGGCATCATGTTTCCCATGGTCAGCGGCGTCGAGGAGGTGCGCGCGGCCAAGGCCCTGCTCGCCGAATGCGCCGAGGAACTCAAGGCCCGTGGCATCGAGCCGCCCGGGGTCGAGATCGGTGCCATGATCGAGATCCCCAGTGCCGCCCTCTCCGCCGATCTCATCGCCGCCGAAGTCGATTTCCTCAGCCTCGGCACCAACGACCTCGTCCAGTACACGCTCGCCGTCGACCGTCTCAACGAGCGCGTTGCCGGGCTCTACCAGCCCGCTCACCCGGCCATCCTGCGCCTGATCGCGGTCACCGTCGAAGCCGCCCGCCAGGCCGGCATCCGCTCCTGCATCTGCGGGGAAATGGCCTCCGACGTGGAACTGACGCCGCTGCTCATCGGTCTCGGCCTCAACGAGCTCAGCGTCGCATCCGGCCAGGTGTCGCGCGTCAAACATGCGGTGCGCAAGCTGCACGCCGGCGAGTGCCGCGAACTCGCCAAAAGCGCGCGCCGGCTCGGCTCCGCCCAGGCGGTCATGGAACTCTGCCGCGCCAAGGCACACGCCAGCTACCCGGAGCTGTTCGACTGAGACCTGCTCAGCCGCCCGCGGCCAGTTGATCCCGCGGGCGCTGGCCGCCCAGCAGCTTGCCGGCGTCAACCTCGACCAGATTGTCGCGCCCGAGGAACTCCATGAGGATGCGCACGCGCCGCGCGCCGTCGCGAATGCTGTCGACAATGCCGCGCAGGCCGCGCATGGGGCCGACGGCCAATTCCACCTCGTCGCCGGGGCGCACCCCGGCCCGGACCTCACGAATGTCGAGCCCCTGCATCTCCTCGCGCAGCGCCACAAGCACCGCATCCGGCACCGGCACCGGGCAGTCGCCAAACTCAACCACACGAATCACCTGGCGGGCATGGCGCACCGCGCGCAGCGAAACGGCCGGAGCGAAGCGGGCAAAGAAGTAGCCGGGAAACAACGCCTCGACAAACCACACTGGACCGCGCCGGGTCGCACGTTGAAAACGGATGCGCGGGCAGTACGTCTCCACCGCCGGCAGTTCCGCCGCCGCCAGCGCCGCCAGGTGCTCGCACTTCGGTTTGCTGTGGACGACGTACCAGGCGGCCTGATCGGAGAGGGTCACGCCGCCATGGTGGCGTGCGCCGTGGCGACCGGCAAGACGAAGATGCGCGGCTCAGCGCTCCTCCGCGTACGCCGAAGCGGCCTGCTGGAGTTCATCAATGGCCTTGAACAGGCGCCGGTCCTTCTCGCCGATCGGCTCGGGACCGAGAATGCGCGTGCCCACGGCCTGATAGCCCTTGGCCAGAATCAGCCAGGCCTCGTTCTTTTGCTCGTAAAAGCAGCAGATCCGCACCTCGATCAGCCCATGGTTTTCCAGCACGTAGTCAGGCATGCCCTTGTCCTGCAGGAAAAACTTCACCGTGGCATTGACGTCGGCATGGGCCTGCAGGCGTTTCCAAGCCAGCGAGGGCGGGTTCTCCCGCACGATCTGGATGCCCCCGGCTTCGGCCTGAGTCCAGCCGAGGTAGGCCTGGCTCTTGTACAACTGGCAGGATGCCAGCATGACGCCGAGGGCGACGAGGGTGCAGAGGCGGAAAACAGCGTTCACGGGATCAGGGCGCGGAAGTGGGGACAGCCGTCGTGTGCAAGCGCCGGGCCAGAATGGCGGGATCCGGGCGCACAGCACGGGATTCGGTGAAAAAGCGGGTGTCCATGACACCGACGTAACCCACCGCCTGGTTGATGCCAACAAGGTCGCCGGCAAGGGTGATGAGCGGGCCACCGCTGTCACCCGGCTCCAGACGCAAGCTGTGCAGAAAGGGCCGCCGTCCCCTGCCCGAGCCGGGCACCTTCTGCAAAAGCCGGCCCTGCTCGCCACGCGGCCCCGTGGCCAGGCCACCATGCACCACCGGCAACTCCTTGGGCAGCGGCCGGTCACGCGGCGTCCACTGGTAAAAATGCGGCGTGCCAAACGGCGCCCGCAGCAGTGCCAAATCGGCCTTCTCATCCATCCAAACCAAACTGGCAAGCCCGTGGCGGGAGGTGCCGCCGAAGGAATAAAACAGCAGACAGGCATCGCCCTGGCGCATCGACTTGACGCTGTGGGCGCTGGTAAGAAACCCGCCGTCGGCACTGATCGGCGTCGCGCTCGACAGACTGAAGCCACCCTCCGAAGTGACGCTGCGTTTCTTCAGCAGGGTGCGCGCCTGCTCCGGCGGCAGGCAGATCAGCACGCTGAAGCGCTCGGCGACCTGGCGTGCCAGCGCCTGCGGTGGTTTGGGTTCCGGCTGAAACGGCACGCCGGTCTGGCAGGAAACCAGCAGGCCTGCAGCCAGCCCAAGGAGGATGCGCCCCAACCGCAGCGCGGCGCTGAAAGAGGGTCGGTGAAGGCGCGTCATGCCGTCGCTTCGATAGCCAGGCGACACAGCACCTGCAACGGACTTTTGCGCGGTTCAGACCTCGGCCACCGCCGCAACCACCTGATCCATTTCCTCCAGCGTGTTGTAGTAGTGCGGACTGAAGCGCAGGTGGGCTCGGCCGTCGCGCGTGTGGCGCAGCGAGGGATGGATGCGCCGGCTGGCGAGATGCTCGAACACCTGCTCCACCGCCGCTCCATCCTCCGGCGCGCGCCAGACGGTGGTGATGCCGGAGGTGTTCGCCCCTGCGCGCGGCCCGAGACTGCGGAAGCCGAGCGGCTCCAGTCCGTCGAGCAACCGCGCCTTGAGCGCCAGCAACTGGGCACTCACCGCAGGCACCCCGGCTTCCAGCAGCAGCTCGATGCCGGCCTTCATGCCGAGAATGCCGGCGATGTTGAGCGCACCCGGTTCGTAACGCCGGCCACCCTTTTCAAACTCGATTCCGGGCTGGGCGATGAAGTTCGGGCTGCGCACGTTCCAAGAGCCCAGCAGGCTCGGTCGCAACCTCTCCTGCAGTTCCTCGCGCACATAAAACAGCCCGGCACTCATCGGTCCCAGCAGCCACTTGTGGGAATCGGCGGCGAGGAAATCGACATGGTCCACCCGCGTCTCAAAGGCGCCAAGGGTCTGGATGGCGTCGAGGCAGAACAGCACGCCGCGCGCGCGCAGCAGCCGGCCGATGGCGTCGACCTCAAGGCGGAAGCCGCTCAGGAAGTGGCAGGAGGCGAGGGCGACCAGGCGCGTCTTCGGCGTCAGCGCCGCCTCGACCAGTTCGGGCGTGATGGCACCAGGTTCGGCCGGCTGCAGACGGCGGACGACAACGCCGTGCCGTTCGAGATCGGTCCAGGGATAAACGTTGGCCGGGTAGTCGTCGGGGTAGCAAACCACCTCGTCGCCGGGCTGCCAGTCGAGACCGTTGGCCACCAGGCTGAGGCCGAGCGAGGTCGGTCCAAGCAGGGCGATCTCCTGGGCCTGCGCGCCGAGCAGACGGGCGGCGACCACGCGCGTCTCATTCACCGCACGCCAGGCCTCGGGATACTCCTGCATGCGCAGGCAGCTTTGCTCGAGGTAGTCCTGCATCGTGCGCGCGACCACGCGCGGCAGGATGGTGACCCCGGCATGGGCCAGGAAGATGCTGTCACGGGCAACGGGAAAGGCTTCAAGCCGGGCAGCTTCGCTGGAGAAAAGGGCCATGCTGCATGTCTCGCCCGGGGGCGGCAGGGACGCAAGCGACAGACGCCTCAGGCCGCGGCGCCGAGCAGGCGCGCCAGCAAATCCTCCTCGCGCAGCAGACCGACGGCGTCGCCGCTGTCGTCGCGCACGAGGGCGAGCGTCTGACCGCGCCGGCGCAGGAGCTGCAAGGCGGCGAGGGCGGCGTCATCGGCATGCACCGTCTCGAGCGTGCGCATGTGGTGACGCACCCGTCGGCCAGCCGGCAGGCTCGCAGGCAGGCGGGCGAGATCGAGCACGCCGATAAAGCGACCATCATCGCCCATGACCGGCAGGGTCGCGAGGTCGTGCTGACGGGCGAAGATGAGGGCGGACTCGAGCGGTTGCTCGCTGGGCAGGGCAACCGCGCGCGCCAGCGGTCGCATGAGCGCACCAGCCCGGCACTGGCGATAGTCGAGGATGCGGCGGACCAGGCGCGCCGCGCCCGGACTGATCAGGCCCTGGCGACTGAGCTGGTCGGCATGGTGGCCGAGGTCATCGCGACCGGAGGACTGTGCCGGCACATCCTGCGGCGGCAGCGCCGTCACGGCGAGGGCGCGAAAGACCGGGCGGAACAGGCCGGCGAACTGGACCAGCGGCGCCAGCGCGCGCAGGCTGCGGAAGGGATAGCGCCGAAACAGCTTCTTGGGCAGCACCTCAAGACCCACCAGGAAGAGCGGCAGGGCGATGAGGAAGGCGTAAAAGACACCCCAGGGACCGGTCTGGGGTGGCAGGTGCCAGGCGATGAGCAGGAAGGCGGCGAGGTTGCTGATGTGGTTCGACACCGTGATCGCGCCGAGCAGGGCATCGCGGTCCTCAACCAGCGGCAGCAGCCGGGCGGCACGGCGATCGCCGGCGCTGGCCGCGTGACGCATGCGCACACGACTGACGGTGAGCACGGCGCTCTCCAGTCCGGACAGGGCGAAGGAAAGGGCCAGGGTGAACAGCAGGGCCAGCAGGGCGATCATCGCACCACCTCCCGTTCCGCTACCTGGGCCGGCAGGCGCAGTTCGACCTCAAGCACGCGCGCGCGCACGACCCGGCGCACCTTCAGCTCAACACCGTCCAGGACCAGCCGTTCGCCGGCCTTGGGCACATGAGCGAGCTGGTTGAAGACGAGTCCGCCAATGGTATCGAGCCCGCCCGGATCGATCTCGGTGCCGAGCTCGCGATTGACGTCGTCAATGCGCGTGCCGCCATCGAGGATGTAGCGGCCGCCGCCGAGCTCGCGGATTTCGCTGGCCTCGCCAAGCCAGGGTGCCGCCTCATGCAGCAGCCAGTCGGCAATCTCCTCCTGACTGATCAGGCCCTCGAGGCCGCCGTACTCATCGACAATGAGTACCGGACCGGCACCCGCGCGCAGGGGGCCGTCGAGCAGATCCAGCACCGGCATCGTCTCCGGCACGAAGGGCGCCTCCGCGCGCAGCATCCGCCAGGGCGGCCGGCCGGCGAGACGCCAGGCAAGGCTGTCGACCACGCCCTCGACCATGTCCGGGGTTTCGCCATAGATGATGACGTAGCGGCCGGCGGACTGCTCGAGCGCCGCCTCGACACGCTCCGGCTTGTCCTCGGCGCTGACCAGGGTCAGATCGACGCGCGGCACCATGCAATCGCGCACAGTGAGAGTTTCGATGTCGAGCGCCTCACGCAGCATGTCGGCCTCGGCGGCGTCGAGCAGGCCCTGCTCCTCGCGCATTTCGACCAGGGTTTCGAACTCGTTGCGGGTGACCGGCGGCTGGGTCTTGATCCGCCGCGGCACCAGTCGCAGCAGCAGGGCCTCGGTGGCGCGGTCGGTCCAGGCGGCAAAGGGATCGAGCAGGGGCCGCAGCGGTTCAAGCAGACGCAGGCTGCCCTGCAGGACGGCCGAGGGGGCGCGCGCGGCGAGGAATTTGGGCAGGACATCACCGACCAGCACCGTGGTCAGGAACAGCAGGGCTGCCGTCGCCCAGGGATGCCAGCCCAGCTGCAACAGGGGTCCTGCAATCAGGTGCAAACCGAGCGCGGCCAGGGCCAGGTTGAGCGTGGCGGAGAGCAGCAGGGCGCGGTGCAAGTGCAGGAAGGGGTTGGCGGCAATGCTGCGCAGCTTCTGTGCCACACCACCGCCCGCAGCCTCGCTCCGCTGCTCGAAGTCGCGGGCCATGTGGATGGCCGTCTCGACGGCGGAGACGAGCGCCAGCACGGCGAGCAGGACCAAATAGGCGGCGATGGCGATGAAGAGCGGCACCGAGGTGACTTTCAGAAGGCACGGGCGCGGGTCAAGTGCCGGCATGACCGGAGCACGAGCCTGACCTCAGCCTGCCCGCTTGGGTCGAGCGTGTGGCCACCACCACCGGCGAGGGGTCGCCGGCCAGTGGCCAACTTCAACTCGACGCCGGGGCGGGCGCATGCTAGGGGTCGAACGGCGGGCCCTGCGCCCGCCGCCCTGTTTTTCCATGTCCGCCGCGAAGCATTCCAACAGCCTGGCCAGGGTCAGCGAGGCCGAGCTCAAGAACCTCAAGATGCCCTACCGGCGTCTGCTGCCCTACCTGCGGCCGCTGCTCGGACGCTTCCTGCTGGGCATTGGCCTCGGCATCTTGGCCGCCTCCTTCAGTGCGGTGATGATCATCGGCCTGCAGCTCATCTTCCAGATCGTGCTCGACGGTACGAGCAAGGATCTGGCGCAACCGGTGAAACTCGCCTTCATCGGCGAGATCAATCTGGCTGAACTGCTCGGCCTGCAGCCCGGCACCCCGGTGGGCCTGAAAGGCGTCATCCTCGCCTGCGCGGGCATCCCGCTGCTCATCTTCCTGAGCGGCTTTCTGGAATACCTGAACAAGTACTGCCTGGCCTGGGTGGGAACAAAAATGCTGTTCCAGATCCGCAGCGATGTTTTCGGCGCCATCATGCGCCAGTCGCCCGCCTTCTTTAGCACGACCAAGGCCGGCGAGCTGATGCAGGTGGTCTCCAACCAGTCGCGCGTGGCCCAAACCCATGCCCTGCAGGTGGTGCAATTGCTCACCAATCGGCCGCTGAAAATCATCGTCATCCTGGCCACGCTGTTTGCCATGGACTGGTTTTTCACCCTCATGTCCCTGGTGGTGTTCCCGCTCTGCATCGCGCCCATTCTGGTGATCGGCCGGCGCGTGCGCAAGGTCGGCGCCCGTGAGGAGCAGAATGTCGGCGCCATGATGACCGCCATGCACGAGTCCTTCACCGGCATCCGCCTGGTCAAGGCCTACGCCCGCGAGGCGTACGAATGCCGGCGCTTCGACCGCGCCAACCTGGAGATGACCCGCAACAGCCTGCGCTGGACCCGCGCCATGGAGTTGGTCGGCCCCATCGTTGAATCGGTCGCCTCGGTCGGCATCGCCGCCGGCCTCGTTTACTTCTGGTGGAAGCAGCGACCCGCCCACGATTTCATCGTCCTGGTCATGGCCCTGACCCAGATCTACCCGCCCGCCAAGGAGCTGAGCAAGGTCAGCCTGCTCATGCAGAAGACGGTGTACGCCATCACCAACATCTTCCGCGTGCTCGACCGCCAGCCGGATATCCAGGACGCGCCGGACGCGCCGAAGCTGCCGCGCGTGCGCGGCGCCATCCGCTTCGAGGACGTCTCCTTCGCCTACCACGCCCCGGACGGCAGCAAGCTCGACAAGGCCGCCGTGCGCGGTGTCGATCTGGACCTTGAGCCCGGCAAGTTCTATGCCCTGGTCGGCCCCAGCGGCGCCGGCAAGAGCACGCTGTTCTCCCTGCTGCTGCGCTTTTACGATCCGGATTCCGGACGCGTGCTCGTCGACGGCACCGACGTGCGCAGCGTCAGCCAGGAGAGCCTGCGCGCCAACATTGGCCTGGTCAATCAGGACACCTTCCTGTTCCACGACACCATCCGCGAGAACATCCGCTACGGCCGGCTCGATGCGACCGAGGAACAGATCCTCGCCGCCGCCCGCCAGGCGCACGCCCATGAATTCATCGAGCAGATTCAGGGTGGCTACGACGCCGTGGTCGGCGACGCCGGCTGCAACCTGTCCGGCGGTCAAAAACAGCGACTGTCGATCGCCCGCGCCATTTTGCGCGACGCGCCCATCCTGCTGCTCGACGAGGCCACCTCCGCCCTCGACACCGAGACCGAGAAGATCATCCAGGAGGCCATCGAGGGCCTGGCGCGCGGCCGCACCGTCATCGCCATCGCCCACCGCCTGTCGACGATCCTTGAGGCCGACCAGATCATCGTCATGCGCGAGGGTCACGTCGAGGCGGTCGGCAGCCACAGCCAGTTGCTGGCGACCAGCCCCTTGTACCAAAAGCTCTACCAGCTTCAGTACCAGAACGGCGGCTGATCTCAGGAAATCTGAATCCAAAAGCCCCTGCGAGCGTTTCACCCTCTGGCCATGAACTTTTTCCGCACCGCGCTGCGCTTTTGTCTGCCCCTGCTCATCCTGGGTGGCTGCGTGTACGCGGCCTGGTGGTTGCTCGCCCACCCGCCGGAACAGTCCAAGCTGTCGGTGCCCGCCAGCCTGGTGCGCGTCGACGGAACCGTCCTGCGCAAAACGACCTACAACCTGCGCGTGCGCGCCCAGGGCACCGTCCAGCCGCGCACCCGCAGCACCCTGCTGCCCGAGGTCGGCGGCAAGGTGCTCGAAATCGGCCCGGCCTTCCGCCCCGGCGGCTTTTTCCGCAAGGATGAGGTGCTGCTGCGCCTCGACCCGCTCGATTACGAAACCGCGCGGGTCATCGCTCGCGCCACCCTGGCCCAGGCTGAAGCCCTGCTGATCGAGGAACAGACACGCGCCGATCAGGCCCTGGAAAACTGGAAGGCCCTTGGCCGCAGCGGCGAACCCGGCCCGATGGTGGCACGCACTCCCCAGCTCGCCAAGGCCCGCGCCGATGTCGCCTCCGCCCAGGCCCAGGTGGTCAAGGCCGAGCGCGACCTTGAACGCACCTTCATCCGCGCGCCCTACGACGGCCAGGTGCTTGAGCAGACCGTCGATGTCGGCCAGGTGGTCAGTCCCGGCACCACCCTCGGCCAGGTCTTTGCCGTCGACTACGTCGAGGTGCGCCTGCCCCTGCCCGAGCGGGAGAGCCAGTTCCTCAGCCTGCCGCAGCCGTTTCGCGACGCCCCCAGCCAGTCCGCCAGCCGGGCGGAGTTGACCACCACCGCTGCCGGCCGCCGCGTGCCGTGGCAGGGCCGGGTCGTGCGCGTGGAGAGCGCGCTCGACGCCACCACCCGCCAGATCACCGCCGTGGTGCAGGTCGACGACCCCTACGGCCGCCGCGACGACGGTGCCCCGCCGCTGACCATCGGCGCCTTTGTCGAGGCGGAGATCCATGGCGAACCCCTGCAGGACGTCTTCGTCATCCCGCGCGGCGCGGTCCGCGCCGGCAACGAGATCATCCTCATCGACCGGCCGCAAAACACCCTGCGTCGCCTGACCGTCGAACCGCTGGTGAGCAACGAGCAGCATCTGGTGGTGCGTGCCGGCGCGGCCGGCGCCCCAAAGGAGGGCGACGTCCTCTGCCTGACCCCCATCCCCTTCCCGGCCGACGGCGCACGCGTGCAGCCGCGCATCGACGGCAAGGACAGTGCGACGCCCGCCGCGCAAAAGCCCGCGCCGGCCGAGACCGCACCGAAGCCGCCGGTGGTGAGCCGCAGCGCCGACGCCTGATGCGTTTTTCCTGCTGAAAACCACCGTCGTACGGCGTTTTTGCAGCAGCATGAAACACATCGTTACCGTCCTGCTCCTCAGCCTTCTGCTCGCCTCCTGCAGTACCATCT
>JAEYYS010000212.1 GCA_023428335.1 Verrucomicrobiota bacterium
ATGCACTCGGCTCACTGGCTCGTGCAAAACAGATCGTAATTGTTGGCGACTCGAAGCAGATGCCACCCACGGATGTTTTTCAGGCTCTCGGTGTCCATGATTCAGGCGACGAACTTGAAGATGAGGATGGTGAAATGATCTCGTCTAGCAGTGCCGCGCTCGAATTGACCTCCATCTTAGATACCTTCGAGAAGCAGTTGCCCGCTGAAACACTGCGCTGGCACTACCGCAGCCAGCATCAAAGCCTCATTGCCTTTTCAAACGAGGGTTTTTATGAATCCAGCCTGATTGTGCCGCCGTCTCGCTGGCATGCGAGTGATGATTTGGGTATCGTGCGACACTTTTTGGAGACCGGTCGCTTGCAGGACCGCAAGAACCCTGCCGAAGCAGCTAAAGCTGTTGAAATCATGCGTGAGCATGTGCTGCGAGAATCGCAGCGGCATGAGGATGATCGTGAAACTCTGGGTGTGGTTGCCATGAATGCCGTCCAACAGGATTTGATCTCGGAAAGATGGGAAAAGGCCTGCAAGGACGATCTTGATCTGGAAGCTGCACTAGCCAAATTCACTTCCAAGGCGTCCTTGTTCATCCGTAATCTCGAAAACGTTCAGGGCGATGAGCGTGATGTGATTCTCATCTCGACCACTTACGGGAAGAATGCCGCTGGTGAGATGCATCAGCGATTTGGCCCCGTGAACAAAGCTGGTGGATGGCGTCGCCTTAATGTTCTTTTTACCCGTGCTCGGAAGCGTATCCATCTGGTGACCAGCATGCTGCATAGCGATGTGCAACTGGATACGAGACAAGCCGAATCTGGTCGTACCTTTCTTCGCAAGTATCTGCAATACGCCGAAACAGGTCATCTTCCTGATTCTGGCACGGCGGGCTTCAAGGGAACCCCAGACTCTGGATTCGAGGAATCCGTCGCCCGCAGCCTACTCGGGCTGGGCTACGAGTTTCATTATCAGGTCGGTGTTCAAGGCTTCTTCATCGACATCGGCGTAATTCATCCCGATCAACCAGGTCAATACCTCTGCGGTATCGAATGCGATGGAGCTGCCTATCATTCCCACCCTATTGCCAGAGATCGAGACCGAATCCGTCAAGAAATCCTGGAGAACCGTGGCTGGAAGATCTTCCGTATTTGGTCCACCGACTGGTATCGGAACAGAAAGCTAGAGATTGAGCGACTGCACGCCTATCTGCGTCAGCGCACCAACGGAAATATCTAGAAACTGGATTGATTCGGATAAGTGAACAGGGTCACGAAGATTAGGTGTCCGCAGTTCATCACCCCTCCATCCCCAATTCCCCCCAGACCCTTTCCGCCGTCCAGCCCTCTTCGCGGAGGTGGCGGAGGGAGTGGGCGTTGTCGCGTTTGGCGAGGCGGCGGCCTTGGGGGTCGGTGATGAGGCGGTGGTGACGCCAGCGGGGGACGGGCAGGTCCAGTAAGGCGATGAGCAGGCGGTGCAGGTGGGTGGCGGGCAGGAGGTCGAGGCCGCGGGTGACGAGGTCGATGCCCTGCAGGGCGTCGTCGACGACGACGGCGAGGTGGTAGCTGGCGGGGGTGTCCTTGCGGGCGAGCACGACGTCGCCAAAGATCTCGGGGGTGGCCTGGTGTTGGCCGTGATCGAGGTCTTCCCAGAGCAGCGGGCCGGGGGCGGCGGCGCGGGCGCGCTCGAGGTCGAGTCGCAGGGCGAAGGGCCGACCCTCCGCCAAACGGCGGTCGCGTTCGGCGGGATCGAGTCGGCGACAGGTGCCGGGATACAGCGCGCCATCGGGTCCGTGCGGGGCGCTGGCGGCGCGGGCGATCTCGTCCTGGATCTCGCGGCGGGTGCAGAAGCAGGGGTAGAGCAGGTCGCGGGCGGCGAGTTGGTCGAGGGCGGCTTGGTAGTCGGCAAAGTGTTCGGACTGGCGGCGCACGGGGGTTTCCCAACTCATGCCGAGCCAGGCGAGGTCCTCGAACAGGGCGGTCTCATACTCGGGCCGGGCGCGGGTGGCGTCGATGTCTTCCAAGCGGATGAGGAAGCGGCCGTCGCGGCGCCGGGCTTCGCGCCAGGCGAAGAGGGCGGCGTAGGCATGGCCGAGGTGCAGCCAGCCGGTGGGACTCGGGGCGAAGCGGGTGGCCATGGCGGTGGCTGGCGACGGGCCGCAGCCCGCAGGGGATCAGGGCAGGCGCGGGAACTTGGAGAAGTCCGGCTTGCGCTTCTCGACGAAGGCGTTTTTGCCCTCCTGGGCTTCCTCGCTCATGTAATAGAGCAGGGTGGCATTGCCGGCGAGGTCGAGCAGGCCCATCTGGCCGTCGCAATCGGCGTTGAGCGAGGCCTTCAGGCAGCGCAGGGCGAGCGGGCTGTGCTGGAGCATCTCGCGGCACCACTTGAGGGTCTCCTCCTCGAGCTGGTCGAGCGGCACGACGGTGTTGACCAGGCCCATGTCGAGCGCCTGCTGGGCGTCGTACTGACGGCAGAGGTACCAGATCTCGCGGGCCTTTTTCTGACCGACGATGCGGGCGAGGTAGCTGGAGCCGAGACCGCCGTCGAAGGAACCGACCTTGGGGCCGGTCTGACCGAAGCGGGCGTTGTCGGCGGCGATGGTGAGGTCGCAGACGACGTGCAGGACGTGGCCGCCGCCGATGGCGTAACCGGCGACCATGGCGACGACCGGCTTGGGCAGGGTGCGGATCTTGCGCTGGACGTCGAGGATGTTCAGGCGCGGCACGCCGTCGTCGCCGACGTAACCGGCCTCGCCGCGCACCTTCTGGTCGCCGCCCGAGCAGAAGGCGAGCGGGCCTTCGCCGCAGAGGATGATGACCCCGACGTCGCGGTCCTCATGGAGGATGTCGAGGGCTTGCAGCATCTCGCGCACGGTCTGCGGCCGGAAGGCGTTGCGGACTTCCGGGCGGTTGATGGTGAGCTTGCCGATGCCGTCGGCAGTCTTCTCAAGCTTGATGTCGGTGAAGGTCTGGATCGTTGTCCACATCGCGGTCGGTGGGGGCGGGGTTGGGCAGGGGGCGGCGCAGGGGTCGCCGGAAGCATTACGCCTCGAAGTGCGTGTAGTGCTTCAATTGATCGAGGCGGGCCTTGATGTCGAGGGCGGTGACGGTCTGCAGCTTGTGGGTGCTGAAGGCCTCGCAGGTGAAGCTGGCGGTGACGCTGCCGTGGACGACGGCGCGCTTGAGGTGGGCGAAGCTGGGCTTGGTGTGGCCGTTGGCGGCGAGCCAGCCGGCCATGCCGCCGAGGAAGGAGTCGCCAGCGCCGGTGGGATCGAAGACGGAGTCGAGCGGGTAGGCGGAGCAGGCGAAGAAGTCCTCGGGCTTTTCGCCGAAGAGGAAGCTGCCGTGTTCGCCGCGCTTGACGACGACGAAGCGCGGGCCCTTGGCCTGGAGGCGGCGGCCGGCTTCGACGAGGTTGGTGGTGCCGGCGAATTCCTTGGCCTCGCCGTCGTTGATGACGAGCAGGTCGATGCGCTTGAGCAGGTCGTGCAGGCGTTCGTTGGCGATGCTGATCCAGAGGTCCATGGTGTCGGCGGCGATGAAGTCGGCACCGCTGGCCTGTTCGAGGGCCTGGATCTGGTTGTCGGGGCTCATGTTGGCGAGCACGGCGATCTTCGCGTCGCGGGCGCTGGCGGGCAGTTTCGGCTGCCAGGTTTCGAGGACGTTGACGGCCACCTTGTGGGTGGTGCGGCTGTTCATGTCGTCGTGGTACTCGCCGCTCCAGGTGAAGGATTCGCCGCTGCTGCGCTCAAGGCCGTCGAGGCGGATGCCGCGGCTTTCAAGCAGGCGCAGGTGGGCCTCGGGGAAGTCATGGCCGATGATGCCGACGAGGTCGACCGGCTGGCAGAAGATGCCGGCGGCGAGGGCGGCGTAGGCGGCCGAACCGCCGAGCAGGTTTTCCTGGGCGTCGTGCGGGGTTTTGACGTTGTCGAGGGCGACGGTTCCGGCGATGAAGACAGACATGGGAGGGCGGGGGAGGTGAGGGGGCGCCGGCACG
>JAEYYS010000277.1 GCA_023428335.1 Verrucomicrobiota bacterium
CCTGCTGCCCTGGCTGGCCGGTCTCGCCCGCGTCGCCGCCGTGCTCACCGTCGCCGGTGCCGCCTACTACGCCGGTCGCCACCTGCCACTGCCGACGGCTGGCGACAGCCTCGCCGAGGCGCCGCCCGCGCCATCGCCGCCGCCGGTTGAAGTCATTGCCGCAGCGCCGCTGCCAACTCCCGAAGCGCGACCCAAGATCGCGGTCATCCTGCCTGAGCCCGACGCTCCTGAAGCGGTCGCCGCGGCGCCCGTCGTCGAGGCCCCGCAAGTGGCCAACGCCACGCCCGAACCCGCCACGCCGGCAGAAGCCGTCTCGTCGGCGGTTGTGGCTGTGGGTGCAACTGCCTCCGCCCCCAGCCGTCCGGCCGCTCCGCCCGCGGCGCAGACCCGCCTGGCCACGGATTTCACCTTCGTCAATGCCAGCCGCACCCCGCAGGATCAGTTTGCCCTGCGCCCGGCAGATATCCGGCCGGCGCCGCCCAAACCTGTTCCCGGACAGAACTTCGCCTCGCCGGCCCCGCGCAATTCGCCGGCCCCGGCACGTGAGGCCGCCAAACCCCGCACTCCCGAGCTGTACATCCATTCCTGGAAGGCCGAGGTCGCCTCCTGCCCGTGGAATCCTGCCCACCGCCTGCTGCGCGTGGTCATCCAGCTGCCGGCCGATCAACCCGCCGCCACCCGCCCCTTCACCTACCCGCTGCAGGTCAGCTTCGATCCCACCAATGTCCGCGAGTTTCGCCAGCTCGGTGAACGCCATCTGCCGGCCGCCGAACTGCGCCGCGCCGGCACCCACAGCGTCTGGTATGAATTCGAACCCAACGGTCGCCTCGACGGCAGCAAGACCATCGCCACGGTCACCCTGCCGCAGGTCCGCTTCACCACCCAGACGGTCGGCCCCTTCGATGGCAGCAAGCTGCTCGTCCAGGACCGCGGGCTCGACTGGCGCCAGGCGCGCACCGACTTCGTCTTCGACAGCGCCGTTGTCGGTTTCGGCCTGCTGCTGCGCGGCGCCGCCGCCGGCCCCGATCTGAATCACGAACTCGTGCTCAGCCTCGCCGAACAATGCCTGGAAAGCGACAGCAGCGGTGAACGCCGCCGTTTCGTTCGCCAGGTGCGCGAGGCCCAGGCGGCGGCGGGGCTCTAAGACAGCGCGCGAATCCCCGGTGCGCGAGCTTGGCTTGAGCCTGCCCGCCCGGGGGCCGAGTGTGTGGCCAGCGTCCCAGAGCGAGGGGTCTTCGAAGCACTCGCGCTCCGAAGCCCGAATCCGACCAATGTCGCTTGCTTTGAGTCTCAAATAGGTCATGTTGAGACTCAACATGGACGCGCGCATCAAAGAGCGGCTCGAGGCCCATTTGCAGGCCACCGGGCTGCGCCACACCCGCCAGCGGGAGACCATTGTCGAGGCCGCTTTCGCCACCGACGACCATTTCAACGCTGACGAACTGCTCGACAAGGCACGCAAGCTCGACCGCACGGTGTCGCGCGCGACGGTGTACCGCACCCTGCAGCTGCTGGTCGACTGCGACCTGCTGCGCGTGGTCGATCTCGGCCGCGACCAGACCTACTACGATCCGAACTTCCTCGACAAGCCGCAGCACAACCACCTCATTTGTCTCGACTGCGACCGCGTCGTCGAGTTCGAGGATGAGCACAGCGCCCTGCTGCACGACTGCATCACCCGCCGGCTGGGTTTCCAGCCGCAGATGAAATCGATGCGCATTGAGGCGCGCTGCGACGAGCTGGCCAACACCGGCCACTGCAAGTACAAGGACGAGCACGACAAGGCCCTCGCGCGCTGAGTCCGCCCTGCGGGGTTGCATCCGCGCGGAATGCCGCTAGGCTCCGCGCCCCCGATTATGTGGAAAGGACGTTTTGCCCAGGAAACCAGCCGCCTCGTGCAGGCTTATGGAGAGTCCGTGTCCTTCGACTGGCGACTCTTTGCCCACGACATCCGCGGCTCCATCGCCCATTCCAAGGGGCTGCTCAAGGCCGGCATTCTGACTGCCGAGGAGCAGTCGGCCATTGAAAAGGGACTGCGCGAAATCCAGGCCGAGATTGAGCATGGCGACTTCGAGTTCAAGCAGGCGCTCGAGGACGTGCACATGAACATTGAGGCCGAGCTGACCCGGCGCATCGGTCCGGCCGGTGCCAAGCTGCACACGGCACGCAGCCGCAACGACCAGGTCGCCACCGACGTGCGCCTGTACACCCGCGCCGCCGTCGATGTTGTCAGCGCCCGGATTCGAGACCTGCAGCGCGCCCTCGTTGAGGCCGCCGAACGCGCCGGTCAGGCCGTCGTGCCCGGCTACACCCACCTGCAGCGCGGCCAGCCCGTGCTGTTCGCCCACCACCTGCTCGCCTACGTCGAGATGCTTGAGCGCGACGCCGAACGGCTCGCCGACGCCCGCCGCCGCATCGACGTCATGCCGCTCGGCTCCGGCGCCCTGGCGGGTTCGACGATCCTCATCGACCGCGAGTACGTCGCCAGCCAGCTCGGCTTCGCCGCCGTCACCCAGAACAGCATGGACGCGGTGAGCGACCGCGATTTCGCCGTCGAAACGGTCTTCGCCATCGCCCTCTGCGGCGTGCATCTGTCGCGCCTGAGCGAGGACATCATCCTGTGGTGCAGCGCCGAGTTCGGCTTTGTCACCCTCAGCGATGCCCACACGACCGGTTCCTCGCTGATGCCGCAGAAGAAGAATCCCGACGTCGCCGAACTGACCCGCGGCAAGTCCGGTCGCCTGGTCGGCAACCTGATGGCGCTGCTGACCCTGCTGAAGGGCCTGCCGATGACCTACAACCGCGACATGCAGGAGGACAAGGAGCCGCTGTTCGACTCGCTCGACACGATCCAGGCCGCGCTCGAGGTGTTTGCCGAGATGATCGCCGGCATGGAGGTCAATGCCGCGCGCACGCGCGCCGCCACCGCCGATCCGATGCTGCTGGCCACCGATCTCGCCGATTACCTGGTCAAGCACGGCGTGCCCTTCCGCCAGGCCCATGAGGTCATTGGCAAGCTGGTTGCGCATTCGCTGGCGGAAAAGGTTGCCTTTGCCGACATCCCGCTGGCGACCTACCGCGAGTTTTCGCCGGCCTTTGAGGCGGACCTGTTCGACTGCCTCAATCTCGAAACCGCCCTGGCCGCGCGTCAGGCAGTGGGTGCGCCGTCGCCGGCCAACGTCGCCGCGCAGCTTGCCCGCTGGAAGGAGGCGCTGTCGGCATGACACGGGCGGCGACCTCATGTCCCGAGTTTCCACTCTTCCGCCCCGGGGCGGGGGAGGACTGGCAGCTCGTTTCCAGCGAACGCCGCTTTGCGCACGAGCATGTCAGCGTCGATGAAAACCGCTACCTGACGCCGAGCCGGCGCGAGCCGGTGCCCTGGCTGGTGGTCGAACGCAAGGCCGCGGTGGCGATTGCACCGGTGACCGCGGACGGTCGCTACGTGCTCATCGCCCAGGAGCGCCTGCCGGTGCGCCAGACCCTCTGGGAATTTCCCGCCGGCCAGATTGACCTGCCGGTCTCTGAAATCACCCCGGCCTCGATTGCCGGGACCGCCCTGCGTGAACTGCGCGAGGAAGCCGGCTGCGAGCTCGCCGAGGGCGGTGTGCTCGAACCGCTCGGCTGGTTCCTGCCCTCGCAAGGTTTCACCGACGAACACGTTTACCTCTTTCGAGCGGAGCCCGTGTGTGTCGCCAGCCGTCCGGAACCGGATGGAAGCGAGCACATCAGCGACGTGCGCCTGGTCAGCCCGGGAGAACTGCGGAGGATGATCGCTGCCCATGAGATCACCACCGCCCTGACGCTGGCCCTGTTCGCGCGGATGGCGGCCAAGGGATCTCTTTGAGAGCGGTCCACCCTTTTCCCCCAGCATTCGCACCATGTGGCAAGGCATCCTCAACAAAGTCTTCAAAGTCCGCGAGAAGGTCGCGCTCAACCTCGGCAAGGAGGATGAGGAAAAGCCCTTCCTCGATCATCTCGACGACCTGCGCACCATGCTCGTGCGCATCGGCACGACACTGCTGCTCTCGGTCATCCTGACCTTCTTTTTCTACCAGGAACTGTTCCGCGGCATCCAGTACCCGCTGATCCTCGCCGGTCTCGCCCAGGACTACGAAAGCGCCCAGAAGCTGCTGCAGAACATCGACATCGCCGGCCCCTTCATGATGGCCATCAATGTCTCGCTCATTGCCGGCGTCATCCTGTCCTTCCCCCTGCTGCTGATCTTCCTGCTGCAGTTCATCCTGCCCGGCCTGCGCACCAACGAGAAGAAGGTGCTGTTCCCGGCCATCGCCATCGGCACCGGTCTCTTCCTCACCGGCTGCACCTTTGCCTACTGGATCGTGCTGCCGCGCGCGCTGGAATTCTTCGACAAGTTTGCCGCCTCGGTTGGCTCGCGCCAGGACTGGACGCTGTCCAATTACATCACCTTTAGCACCCGCTTCATCCTGGTCTTCGGCATCGCCTTCGAACTGCCGGTCATCGTCATGGCCCTGGTGAAGCTCGACTTCCTGAACTACAAGCTCATGAAGTCCACCTGGCGGCACGCGCTCATCGCCATCACGCTGTTCGCCGCCATCGTCACGCCGACACCCGACATCCTGACCCTCATGCTCATGTCGGGACCGCTCTACGTCCTGTACGCCATTTGCGTCGTGCTCGCCTACTTCATGGAGAAGAAGGACCGCGAGGCCTACCCCGAATACTACGCCCAGATCGAGAAGGACGAGAAGGAGATCGACACCGAGGTCAAGGACGACTGGGACAACGAGAACTACAACCCCTGGTTCTCCGAGGACAAGGACGACGAGGAGGACGAGTATCCCAAGCCCAAGGCGACGCCCTCGGCGCCGCCGCCCGAGGTCGAGCGCGCCCAGAACACCGTGCCCATGAGCCCGGAGCCGGCCGATGACGACGAACCCACCTGGGAAGACCAGGGTTCCTCCGTGCCTGAGGAGGACGACGAACCCTTCGTCAGCGGTCGCCCCACCGAACCAGCCTCGACCGACACACCTCCAGCGGAGAAGACCACCGAGGAACTCGCCCGCGAGGATGAGCAGCGCGGCGGCCACCCGCCGGCCTGACCTCCGCTTAGGCCAGATCGAGCACAATCTTGCCCGTCCGGCCGGATTCCTGGGCGAGACGGATGGCGCGACGGTAGTCGGCCATCGGCACGATCTCGGCGACCGGCTGCAGCAGCTCGCCGTGGGCGACGAGTTTGGCAAGCGGGTCGAGCACTTCGAACAGTTCGGCGGTGCCGGCCTGCTCGAACCAGCGGGTGATCCACAGGCCGCGCAGGCTGAGATCCTTGAAGATGAGGAACTTGTTCGGCACCTTCAGACTGCGACGGCTCATCGCGCCGTAGGTGACGAGGCTGCCTTCGGGCGAAAGCAGGTCCATCAGGCGGATGGCGCTGTCGCCTCCGACCGCATTCGCCGCCAGGCGCAGGTCGACGCCTTGCAGGCGCTCCTTTGCCGCGGCGAGGCCGGCTTCGTCGTCGAGGAAAACGGCGTCGCCGCCGAGGGCGCTCAGCTCGTCGAGCAACTCGGGTCGGCGCACGAAGCTGGCGGTCTTCAGGCCGAAGTGGCGGGCGAGCTGGATGACGGCGCGGCCGACCCCTGAGTTGCCGGCGTTCTGGACAATCCAGTCGCCCTCGGCGAGCGGCACAAACCCCTTCAGCAGGCGCCAGGCGGTGACCGGATTGATGCGCAGCATGGAGGCCTGCACGCGGTCGATGCCGGCCGGCAGCTTGGCAAAGAAGTGTTCGGCGGCCGTCATGTGGCGGGTCCAGCAGCCGGCGCCGAGCAGCGGGATGACGACGTCGCCCGGGTTCAGCGACGTGACCGCCGGGCCGGTTTCGACGACCTCGCCGCAGCCCTCGTGACCGGGGATGGCCGGCGGATGCGCAGGGCGACCGTAGGTGCCCTCGATGAAATTGAGGTCGGCCGGATTGATCGGCGCGTAGCGCATGTGCACGCGCACCTCGTGGTCGCCGAGCGGGGGCAGGGGACGCTCGATCAGTTCCAGGACCTCGGCGGGATTGCCGGTGACGGCGAAGGACAGGCAGCGGGACATGGCAGTAGGAATGGCACGGATTCTGCCTCCCTGCCAGCCCGTCTTGGGGCTGGCTCGCCAGCGCGATGAAGCGTTGCGCTTTGCCGGGAATGCCCTAGGTTGAAAAAATGGCGACCCGGCGTCTTCCGGGGCGCGTTGACTGTTTGCGAAGCCCATGACCTCCATCCAGCCCGCCACCCTGCGCGCCGCCGGCGCTCTCTGTGCCTTGTTGGCGGTATGGCCCTGTGCCGCGCGTGCCGATGTCAGTGCTGGCAGCGAAAAAAAGGGCTTCATCGGCCGGCTTTTTGGCGGCAAAAAAGACGAGGCACCGGCCCCGGTGGAAACTCCGCCGCCACCGGCTGCCGAGCCCAAGCCCGGCCCGCCGGCCAGGGTGACGACCAAGTCCAAGGCTCCCGCCAAGTCGACCCCGGCAAAAAAGACGTCGTCCAAGCCGGCGTCCGCCACCAAGAGCGAGCCGAAGAAGAGCGAGGCAAAACCCGCGGAGTCGAAGACGGCGGCAGCCAAGCCTGAACCCAAGAAGCAGGAAGCCAAGTCGGTGGCGAAGGCGGAACCCAGCAAGACGGAGGCAAAACCCGCCGAACCCGCCAAGCCGGCCGTCAAGGTCGCTGGCAGCGGCGCCTACGCCCAGGACCGCGGGGAAATTCGTCCTCCGCCTCCGCCGGTGCCATTGCCACCGGCAGCCTCCCAGAGCGGTGGCTGGCAGATCGTCAAGATCAATGGCCGCGACTACATCACCGGTGAAAGCCTGCACCAGTTCTACCGCTTCAGTTCCTACAAGGTCGATGGCAAGCACGTCTGGCTGCGCTCGAACAACCTCATCCTCAAGGGCACGATTGGCAGCCAGGAACTGCTCATCAACAACATCAAGTTCATCCTCAGCTACCCGGTCCAGGAGTATGCCGGCCGCGCCCTGTTCTCGCGCATCGACCTCTGCAAGCTGATCGACCCGGTGCTGCGCCCCACCCACATCAGCGATGCGGTGCCGTTTGATACCGTTGTGGTCGACGCCGGTCATGGCGGTCACGACGCCGGGGCGCGCGGCATCTACGGTTACGAAAAGGACTTTGCCCTGCTCATGGCGCGCGCCGTGCGCGACGCCCTGCAGGCGCGCGGTTTCAAGGTCATCATGACCCGCGACACCGACACCTTCATCACCCTGAGCGGACGTGTCGCGGTCGCCAACCGCACACCGAACAGCATCTTCCTTAGCCTGCACTTCAATGCCGGCGGCAGCAGCCAGGCCACGGGCATTGAAACCTTCGCGCTGACCCCGCAGGGCAGTTCGGCCAGCCTTGAGCGCGGCGGCGGTTACAATGCCAACGGCCTCACCGGCAACGCCCATGACTCGGCCAACATCGCCCTCGCCACCGCCGTGCATGCCATGGTCATCAGCAAGTTCCGTTTCGTCGACCGCGGCATCAAGCGCGCCCAGTGGAGCGTGCTCACCGGCTGCAAGCGCCCGGGCATCCTCTTTGAAGGCGGCTTCGTCACCAACCCCAACGAATGTCGCCTGGTCGCCTCGGACACCTACCGCAAGTCGGTCTCCTCGGCGATCGCCGACGCCATTGTCAACTATCGTACCGCCCTGCGCGGCGCCCTGACCCGTCGCCAGTGAGTCGACTCGGCTGACAGCCCGCGCCGGGCCGCGCCGTAGTAGTGGCTCATCATGAACGCCCGCGCCCTGCTTCTTCTGTTTCCGGCCTGCCTGCCCGCCGCCGATCTGCCACCGGACAAGGGGCTCGAGTTGCCGGCCAGCGCGGCCCGTCCCGCCGTCATCGAGGGCGTTTTCCCGGTGCGCGAGGTCAAGGCCGCCCTGCCCGAGGGCCACCGACTGGAGGTCGCCGCCGCCGCACCGCTGGTCACCCACCCCATCATGGGCTGCGTCGACGACCGCTGGCGGTTGTTCATCGGCGACGCCGTCGGCGTCAACTGGAACAAGGCCCAGCTCGAGGCGAACCCGCCCAACCGCATCCTGATGCTCGAGGACAGCAATGCCGACGGCATCTACGACCGCAGCAC
>JAEYYS010000283.1 GCA_023428335.1 Verrucomicrobiota bacterium
CCCCCCCCCCCCCCCCCCCCCCCCCCCCCCCCCCCCCCCCCCGCCCCCCCCCCCCGCCGCGGTTGCCTCACTTGCCCAAGCGCACCAGCAGGTCCTTGCTTTCGACGCTTTCGCCTATCTTGGTGCAGACCTCGGTGACGGTGCCGGCGACCGGGGAAGCGACGGCGGCAAACATCTTCATGGCCTCGAGGGTGAGCAGGGTTTCGCCCTCCTTGACCTTTTGACCGACACTGACGGCGATGCTGGCGACCATGCCAGGCATGGGGGCGCCGACCTGGCTGGCGTCGGCCGGATCGGCCTTGGCCTTGGTGACGGCGTTCTTGGCGAGGGCCTTGTTGGTGACCGTCGTGTGGCGCGGGTAGCCGTTGAGTTCGAAGATGGCGGTCTGCTGGCCGTTGGCATCCGGCTCGGTGAGGTTGAGCAGGCGGATGAACAGGGTCTTGCCCTCTTCCAAGTGGACGTTGATCTCCTCCTTGTCGCGCAGGCCGTAGTAATAGGCCGGGGTGGGCAGGGCGGAAACGTCGCCATAGGTCTTGCGGAAGTCGGCGAACTTGAGGAAGACATCTGGGTACATGAGGTAGCTCCAGACGTCGTCATCGGTCGGATCCTTCTTGAGCTTGGCCTTCAGCTCCGCGCGCACTTCGTCGAGCTGAATCTTGGCGGCATGGGTGCCGGGGCGACCCTTGATGCGCTTGCCATCCTTGCCGACGATGGCGTCGGCGAGCTTGTTCCACTTCTTGCGCGAGTCGGCGGCCTTGGCGGATTCCATGCCGTAGAAGGGTTCGCCGAGCCAGCCCTCAAACATGCTGGTGACGTCCTTGCTCCACTTGGTGCCCTGCAGGTTGAAGATGTCGGCCGGCTTGACGCCGCGGGCGACGCATTCGATGGCGAGATCGCCGACGACCTTGCTCGACGGCGTGACCTTGACGATGTCGCCGCAAAGCTGGTTCACTTCGGCGTAGGCGTGGGCGATTTCCGGCCAGCGATGGGCCATGCCCATGCCGGTGGCCTGCTCCTTGAGATTGGTGTACTGGCCGCCCGGCATCTCGTGCAGGTAGACCTCGGCGGTGCCGTAGGGTTCGGCGGTGTCGAAGGGCTTGTAGAACGTGCGCACGGCCGCCCAGTAGTCGCTGAACTCCTGTAGGGCGTCGGCGTCGAGACCGGTGTCGCGCGGGGTGTGCTGGAGGGCGGCGACCAGCGAGTTGAGGTTCGGCTGCGAGGTGCCGCCGGAGAGGCTGGAGATGGCGGCGTCGACCACGTCGACGCCGGCGATGGCGGCCTCAAGCAGGCTGGAGGCGTTCAGGCCGCTGGTGTCGTGGGTGTGGAAATGGATGGGGATGCCGACCTCGTCCTTGAGGGCCTTGACCAGCTTCTTGGCGGCGAAGGGCCGCACCAGGCCGGCCATGTCCTTGATGCAGAGCATGTGCGCGCCCATCTTCTCCAGTTCGCGGGCGAGACGGACGTAGTACTTCAGGTCGTACTTGTCGCGCTTCGGATCGAGGATGTCGCCGGTGTAGCAGAGCGTGCCCTCACAGATCGAGCCGGTTTCCTCGCGCACGGCCTGCATGGCGGCGGTGAGGTTGGGCAGGTAGTTGAGCGAGTCAAAGATGCGGAAAACGTCCATGCCGTTGGCGGCGGCGTGCTTGACGAAGCCCTTGACGACGTTGTCGGGGTAGTTGCTGTAGCCGACCGCGTTGGAGCCGCGGAAGAGCATCTGCAAAAGAATGTTCGGCACCTTCTCGCGGATGGCGCGCAGGCGCTCCCACGGGTCCTCACGCAGGAAGCGCATGCTGACGTCGAAGGTGGCGCCGCCCCACATCTCCAGCGATAACAGGTTCGGCGTGCGCCGCGCCACGGCGTCGGCGACGGCGAGCATGTCGTAGGTGCGCATGCGCGTGGCGAGCAGCGACTGGTGGGCGTCGCGCATCGTCGTGTCGGTGAGCAGCAGGCGCTTCTGCTTGGCGACCCACTCCTTGCAGAACTTCTCGGCACCCAGCGTCGTCAGCAGTTGCTTGGTGCCCGGCGCGGGCGCGACGCGGTGGTCGGACTTCGGAATCGGCGGGGCGGCGAACAGCTTGTCGGGCTTGTGGCCCTTGGCGAAGGGGTTGCCGTTGACCTGGGTGTCGGCCAGGTAGTTGAGCAGCTTGGTGGCGCGGTCCTTGCGCGCGGTGAACTTGAGCAGGTCCGGGTTGTTGTCGATGAAGCGCGTGGTCGCCTGGCCGGTCTTGAAGTCGCCGTGGTGGACGACGTTCATGAGGAACGGGATGTTGGTCTTCACCCCGCGGATGCGGAACTCGCGCAGGCTGCGGTCCATGCGGTCGAGCGCCTGCTGGTAGGTGCGGCCATAGACGGTGAGCTTGACCAGCATCGAGTCGTAGTAGGGCGTGACCACCGCGTTGGTGGCGCCGAGCGCGCCGTCGAGGCGGACGCCGAAGCCCCCCGGGCTGCGGTAGTTGAGGATGCGGCCGAAGTCGGGCGTGAACCCGTTCTCCGGATCCTCGGTGGTGATGCGGCACTGGATGGCGAAGCCGGTCTTCTCGATCTTGTCCTGGGTCGGCAGGCCGAGCGGCTCCTGATGGATCTGGTAACCCTGGGCGATGAGGATCTGGCTGCGCACGATGTCGATGCTGGTGATCTCCTCGGTCACCGTGTGCTCGACCTGCACGCGCGGGCTCATCTCGATGAAGAACCACTCGCCGGTCTCGTGATCGACGAGGAATTCAACGGTGCCGGCGTGGGTGTAGTTGACCTCGCGGGCCAGCTTGACGGCGGCGTCGCAGAGGCCGTCGATGATCTCCTGCCGGACGCCGTAGCTGGGCGCCTGCTCGATGACCTTCTGGTGGCGGCGCTGCACCGAGCAGTCGCGCTCGTGCAGATGCAGGACGTTGCCGTGCTTGTCGGCGAGGATCTGCACCTCGATGTGCTTGGCCTTGCCGACGAATTTCTCCAGGAACACCGCGCCGTTGCCGAAGGCGCGTTCGGCCTCGGTCTGGGCCTCGTCGAGCAGCTTCTCCAGGTCCTTGGCCTCGCGCACGATGCGCATGCCGCGGCCACCACCGCCGAAGGCCGCCTTGATGATGAGCGGGAAGCCGATTTTCTTGGCAATCGCCAGGGCCTCGCGGCGGTCGCTGACCGGCTCGTCAGTGCCCTCGAGGATCGGCACGCCGAGCTTGCGGGCGACGTTGCGGGCGGCGGTCTTGTCGCCCATCATGTCGAGGATCTTCGCTTCCGGACCGACGAAGATGATGCCGGCGTCCTTGCAGGCCTGGGCGAACTGCGGGTTCTCGCTGAGGAAGCCGTAGCCCGGGTGGATGGCGTCGACCCCCTTCTCCTTGGCGAGCGCGACAATGCCGTCGATGTCGAGGTAGGCGCCGAGCGGGCCCTTGTCCTTGTTGAGTTCGTAGGCCTCGTCGGCCTTGAAGCGGTGCGGGCAGAAGCGGTCCTCCTGGGCGTAGATGCCCACCGTTTTCATGCCCAGCTCGGTGGCCGCGCGCATGACGCGGATGGCGATCTCCGAACGGTTCGCCACCATGAGCTTCCGGATCGGCCGGATCTCGGAGGACGGGCGACGGGCTTCGGCGGGGACGGCGGGCTTGGCGGCGGCTTTCTTGGGCATGACGGAAAGGTTGGAAAAGGGACGGCCTGATTTTCAATGGGGCGCGGCCTTTTGCAAGGTGGCGATGCACCGATGGCGTACTTCTCCGGATTCTTTTGACAAACCCCGGTCCGCCCCGGACAGAACCCGCCATGCCCTCCGTCCTTGCCCTCTTCGCCCACCCTGATGACATCGAATTCGTCGCCGCCGGCACGATGCTGCTGCTCCAGGAGAAGGGCTGGGACCTGCACTACATGAACCTGTGCACCGGCAACGGCGGCTCGGTGGAGATGGACGGACCCACGACCTCACGCACCCGCCTGGCCGAGGCCCAGGAGGCGGCGCGCCGGCTGGGGGCGACTTTTTACCCGCCCATCAGCGATGACCTCGAACTGGTCTACAGCCCGGCGCTGCTGCGCAAGGTGGCGGCGGTGGTGCGCGAGGCGCAGCCGAGCATCGTTTTGACCCACTCGCCGGCCGACTACATGGAGGACCACCAGAACGCCCAGCGCCTCGCCTGCACGGCCGCGTTCGCCCATGCGATCCAGAACTTCGTCACCGATCCGCCGCGGCCGAGCTTTCTGCACGACGTCACCGTCTACCACGCCATGCCGCACGGCCTGTGCGACCCGCTGCGCAAACGCATCCACGCCGGCGCCTACGTCGACACCACCCGGGTGCACGCCCGCAAGCGCGAGGCGCTGGCGGCGCACGTCAGCCAGAAGAACTGGCTCGACGTCAGCCAGGGCATGGATTCCTACCTGGTGAGCATGGATGAAGCCTCGCAGCGGGTCGGCCTGCTCTCCGGCCGCTTTGCATTCGCCGAGGGCTGGCGCCGTCACCTGCACCTGGGCTTCAGCGCCCGGGAGATCGATCCGCTCAAGGACGCGCTGGGCGAGGACTGCCTGATCAACGAGGCCTACGAGGCCTGGCTGGAGCTGGCGTGATGCGCCGCGCCCGTCGGGCGCGGCTCCATGAACAACGGGCAGTCACTCCACCCCTGTCCGGCCAACGCACTCAGGCGGCGGGAGCGGCGTCGAGGCCAAAGGCCGTGTGCACGGCCTGGGCGGCCTTTTCGATCTCGCTCTCCTTGACGATGACCGCCGTCTTGATCTCCGAGGTGGAGATCATGAGGATGTTGGCATTGGCGTCGGCGAGGGCGCGGAACATGGTCGCGGCGACGCCGCTGTGGCTGCGCATGCCGATGCCGACGACGCTGAGCTTGGCGATGCCGCTCTCGGTGCGCAGGGTCACCTTGTCGCCGAGCGCCGGCAGGATGGCACGCAGGGCAGCCTCGGCCTTGGGCAGGTCGGATCCGGCGAGGGTGAAGGAGATGTCGGTCTCGCCGTCGAAGGAGACGTTTTGAACAATCATGTCGACGACGACATTGGCGGAGGCGATGGCGCCGAAAATGACGGCGGAGACGCCGGGGCGGTCGGGCACGTCGTCGATGGTGACCTTGGCCTGGTTGCGCTCGAGGCTGACGCCGCGGACGACGACGGATTCCATGCCGGGGGTTTCTTCTTTCACGAGGGTTCCTGGGTTGTGGTTCAAACTGCTGCGCACCTCAAAGCGGACGCCGAACTTCTTGGCGAACTCGACGCTGCGGCTCTGCATGACCTTGCTGCCGCTGCTGGCCATTTCGAGCATCTCGTCGTAGCTGATCTCGGGGATCTTGGCGGCCACCTTGACGACGCGCGGATCGCAGGTGTAGACGCCATCGACGTCGGTGTAGATCTGGCAGAGGTCGGCCTTGATCGCCGCCGCCATGGCAATGGCGGTGAGGTCGCTGCCGCCGCGACCGAGCGTGGTGATCTCGCCACTGTCGGTCTGGCCCTGGAAGCCGGCCAGCATGACGATGTTGCCCTCGTTGAGCATGCGCTGCACCGCGGCCGGCGTGATGTTGACGATGCGCGCCTTGGTGTGCACGCGATCGGTCGAAATGCCGGCCTGCGCACCGGTCAGCGACACCGCCTTGCCGCCCAGGTCATTGATCGCCATGGCGGTCAGGGCGATCGTCGTCTGCTCGCCCGTGGCCAGCAGCACGTCCATCTCGCGGTCGGCAGGCTCCTGCGCCTGCGAAACTTCCTTCGCCAGCTTGATGAGGTTGTCGGTCACGCCCGACATCGCCGAGACCACGGCGACCACCTGGTGGCCGGCGCGCTGGGTTTCCAGGATGCGCCGCGCGCAGTTGCGAATGCGTTCCGGGTTGCCGACGGAGGTGCCGCCGTATTTCTGGACGATGAGGGCCATGGGGAAAGGGGCGCGAAGGTGACACGCCCGCCGCGCGGCGCAAGAGGGAAAGTGCCGGAGCGCGAGTGTGCCGAAGGTCACTCGCCCCTTGGGGTGTGGCAACACGCTCGACGCAGAGCGAGCAGGCTGAAGCCATGCGCGCGCTCCGGGCAGACCCGAGCCCCCCCGGTCAAACACATCTCTGGTTGAGCCGGCGGGGTTTCCTGCTATCGAACAGGCGCGCGGGCGGCTTTTTGCCTGTCCCGCTTGCCAAAACCCCGAAACTTAAGTACACTTAACGAATCAACTCATGGACGATCTGACCATTGTAGCAGTGACCGGGCGCGAAGTTCTCGACTCGCGCGGCAACCCCACCGTCGAGGTGGATGTGATGCTGGAGGGCGGCGCCATCGGCCGCGCCGCGGTGCCCAGCGGTGCCAGCACCGGCGAACACGAAGCCCTGGAACTGCGCGATGGCGACAAGAAGCGCTACCTCGGCAAGGGCGTGCTGAAGGCGGTGGATGCCGTCAACAATGAGATCGCCGACTGCATCATCGGCAGCGATGCCTCCGACCAGGTTTCCCTCGACCGCGCCATGCTCGAGCTCGACGGCACGCCGACGAAGTCGAAGCTGGGCGCCAACGCCATCCTCGGCGTCTCGCTCGCCGCCGCCAAGGCCGCCCCCACCGCGCTCGGCCAGCCGCTGTACAAGTACGTCGGCGGCCCGAACGCCAAGGTCCTGCCGGTGCCAATGATGAACATCATCAACGGCGGCGCCCACAGCGACGCCCCGATCGACTTCCAGGAGTTCATGATCATGCCCAAGGGCGCGCCGACCTTCTCCGAGGCGCTGCGCTACGGCGCGGAAGTCTTCCACGCCCTCAAGAAGATCCTGCACGACCTCGGCCTCAACACCGCCGTCGGCGACGAAGGCGGCTTTGCACCGACCCTGAAGAGCGCCGACCACGCGCTGGAAGTCATCGCCCAGGCCATTGAAAAGGCCGGTTACAAGATCGGCGACGACATCTGCATCGCCCTCGACGTCGCCTCCTCGGAGTTCTACGACAAGAAGAAGAACAAGTACGTCTTCAAGAAAAGCGACAAGTCCGAGCGCAGCGCCGCGGAACTGGTCGCCTACTACGCCGAGTTGAAGAAGAAGTTCCCGATCGTCTCGATCGAGGACGGCTGCGCCGAAAACGACTGGGACGGCTGGGCCATCCTCACCCAGGAAATGGGCGGCAGCACCCAGCTCGTCGGCGACGACCTCTTCGTCACCAACACCAAGTTCCTGCAGAAGGGCATCGACCAGGGCATCGCCAACTCGATCCTGGTCAAGGTCAACCAGATCGGCTCGCTCACCGAGACGCTCGACGCGGTCGACCTCGCCCACCGCCACGGTTACACCGCCGTCATGAGCCACCGCTCGGGCGAGACGGAAGACTACACGATCGCCGACCTCGCCGTCGCCACCAACTGCGGCCAGATCAAGACCGGTTCCCTGTCCCGCAGCGACCGCATCGCGAAGTACAACCAGCTCCTGCGCATCGAGCAGGAACTCGGCGACAGCGCGGTGTTTGGCGGCCGCATGAAGGTCTAAGCCTGCCACCGGCGACGCCGGCATCCCCATGATCGACGACGACTTCGCCACCGATGATCCGCCCAGCCCGCGCCTCGAGCGCTGGCTGCGGCGGTTCATCCGCGCCGGCAAGTTCTGCGTGCTGCTCCTGGTGGTGCCGGCGATCGTCCAGTTTCATCAAGGCCCCAGGGCCGAACAGCAGGCCATGCGCGACAAGCTTGAGGGATTGCAGCGCGAGCGCGACACCCTGCAGGCCGAGCGCGACAAGCTGCTGCGCCAGGTCGACTGGATCAAAAATGACATCGGTTACCTCGAGGTGCGCGCCCGCGACCACGACAACATGCACAAGAAGGGCGAGTACGTGATCCGCTTTGAGGACTGACGCCATGCCAGCGCGGCTGCTGCTCCTGCCATTGACCCTGCTGCTGATCCAATGCGGCGGACCCAACGGTCGATCCCTTTTCCGACGCGGCGTAAAGCCCTACCCCGAGGCCCGCGAACAGCAGCGCAGCCTGCAGCGCGAACAGGACCGCGAACGCCAGACAACCGCCTATGAGCGCGGCCAGGGCGACGGTCTCGCCGACGCCGCCGCTGGTGCCGCCCGCGACCCCTGGCGGGTCGCCCGCAACCTGCCCACGGGCGAGGCCGAGGCCTATCAGAGCGGCTACAACGAGGGTTATGCCCGCGGCGACACTTCCGCCCCGACCGCCGACCCTGCCTACAGCCAGGGCTACGACTATGGCCTGCGCGACCGCGTCGCCGGTCGCTCCGCCGATCCCGCCGCACATGCCGGTCGCTACGACCCGCGCCACCGGCGCAGTTTTGAGCGCGGCTATCAGGACGCCTACGAGGCGGCCCGCTGAACCGGCCACTCCGGCACGGGACCTGCTGGGACGCCCGGCATTGACAAGCCGTCTCATCTCGCCAGCCTGAACTCCCCCTTTTCCCTTTTCCTCATGAGCACCCCCGCGCCCGGCAAACCCGTCTACAACGTCAAGAACCCCTGCATCGCACGGGTGACCACCGCCTATGACCTGTCGGGCCCCGGCGCACCAAAGAACACCCGTCACTACGAGATCGACCTCACCGGCAGCGGCCTCGAATACACCCCGGGCGACTCGCTTGCCGTACAGCCGACCAACGACCCGAAGCTGGTCGACGAGATGCTGCAGGTGCTCGGCTTCAGCGGCGAGGAAAGCGTCACCCATCCGAAGCGTCCGACCGAGCAGGTGCCGGTGCGCCAGGCCCTCATTGAGGGCAGCCTGATCACCGAGGTCGACAACAAGCTCATCAAGGCCATCCTCGAAAAGACCGGTGGCAACAGCCCGCTCAACGGCCTGCTTGAACCCGAGCGCAAGGACGACCTGAAAAACTACCTCTGGGGTCGCTTCGTCATCGATCTGCTGCTGGAAAACCCGACGGCGAAGTTCGAGCCGGCGGAGTTCATCGGCCTGCTCAAAAAGCTCAACATCCGCCTGTACTCGATCAGCAGCAGCCAGCGCGCTCACCCGAACTCGGTGCACCTGACCGTCGCCACCGTCCGCTACACCAGCCACGGCCGCGAGCGCGGCGGCGTCGCCTCAACCTTCCTCGCCGAGCGCATCACCGCCGACACGCCCATCCCGGTCTTCGTCAACCATGGCAAGGGCTTCCGCCTGCCGGAACCGCACGAGGATGTGCCGGTGATTTTCATTGGTCCGGGCACCGGCATCGCGCCGTTCCGCGCCTTCCTGCAGGAGCGCAAGGCCACCGCCGCCAAGGGCAAGGCCTGGCTGTTCTTTGGCGAGGTCAGCGAAACATCCTGCTTCTTCTACAAGGACGAGTTTGAGGGCTACCTGGCCGACGGCACCCTCGACCGCCTGACCACGGCCTGGAGCCGCGACCAGGCCGAGAAGATCTACGTCCAGCACAAGATGCTCGAGCAGGCCGCCGACCTCTTCGCCTGGCTCGAACAGGGCGCCATCGTCTACGTCTGCGGCGATGCCTCGCGCATGGCGGTCGATGTCGACAAGGCCCTGCACACGATCGTCGAGCAGCAGGGTGGCAAAACCGCCGAGGAAGCCGTCGCCTACATGGCCGCCTTCAAGGAAGCCAAGCGCTACCGCCGCGACGTCTACTGACGCCGGCTATTCGACCATCACCGCCGCCCGCAGCGAGGCCAGCGCCTGCTGCGCGGCTTCCGGCGTGCGCGCGTGCACCCGCAGCAGCGGCTCGCCAGCGCGCACCGCCGTGCCGGTTTTGAGCATGCGGTCGACCCCGACCGCAGGATCGATCGTGTCCGAGGCCTTGGCGCGACCGGCACCGAGTGCCACCAGGGTGCGACCGACAATCCCGGCATCGAGTCGCCGCAGCACGCCAGAGGCCGGAGCTGGCAGATCGACGATGACCGGTGCGGCATGAACCTGCGCGAGGCACTCCAGCGACTCGACCTCGCCACCCTGCGCCGCCACCATCGCCTGGAACTTCTGCCAGGCCTCGCCGTTGCGCAAACGTGCGGCGTGCACAGCCCGCGGCGAATCCGAAACCTCGCAGGCGAGGTCGAGCACGAGCGCCTCCAGGTCGGGCGGTCCCCCGCCCTGCAGGCAGCGAACGCATTCGACGACCTCAAGGGCGTTGCCGGCCGCCTCCCCCGTGGGTTCATCCATCCGGTTGAGCTGAACCCGCGCATCCACCCCCAGGGCGCGACCGACCGCGACCAGCCGTTCAGCCAGTTCGCACGCGCCGGCTTCAGTGGTCATGAAGGCACCGCTGCCAAACTTCACATCGAGCACCAGACGGTCGAGGCCCTCGGCCAGCTTTTTGCAGAGAATGCTCGACGTCAGCAGGGGAATGCTCGGCACCGTGGCGGTGACATCGCGCAGGGCATACAGCCTGCGGTCGGCCGGGCACAACTCCTCGCTCTGGCCGGCGATGACGCAGCCAAGACGCGCCACCAACTCCTGCAGTTCCCCAACCCCGAGGCGGGTGCGAAAACCGGGAATGGCTTCGAGCTTGTCGAGCGTACCGCCGGTGAGGCCGAGGCCGCGCCCGGCCAGCATGGGCACCCATAAACCGTCGCAGGCAAGCAGCGGCGCGACAATGAGCGAGGTCTTGTCGCCAACGCCGCCGGTGGAATGTTTGTCGGCCCGCGGTGGCGCGTCCGCCGGCCAGGTCAGAACGCTGCCGCTGTGCTGCATGGCCTCGGTCAGCACCGTCGTCTCCTCCAGGCTCATGCCGCGGAAGAACACCGCCATCGCCAGGGCGCTCATCTGATAATCCGGCAGGTCACCGTCGGTGTACGCACGAATCAGCGCGCGGATCTCGTCGGCGGCGAGGGCGCCGCCGTCGCGCTTGCGTTCGATGAGGCTGGGGACGTGCATGACGACGGCGACCGCCGCACACCGGTCGCCGGTTCAGGCGGCGTCGGCAAGCGGCACGTAGGGATCCTCGCGCAGCTGCGTCTTCTTGGTGCCACTGAGCAGGCGCACCCACTCGACGAAGCAGCCGAGGAAGATGATCGCCACCGCAGCGAGGAAGAAGAATGTCACGGCGGTGTCGACCTGGAAGTTGAACTGCTGGGCGGCCCAGATTTTCATTTCCTCGGGCGTACCCCCGGCGGCGAGCTTCTCGCCGTAGAACTTGGCACCGGCAATGAAGCCCATGCGGTAATCGGCATCGAACAGTTTGACCCAGCCGGCGCTGAAGGTCGCACTCATCAGGAAGACCAGCGGCACGGCTGTGACCGCCAGGTAGCGCGCCTTGCCCATCTTGATGAGGATGGTGGTGCCCAAGCAGAAGGCGATGACGGCGAGCAGCTGGTTGGCGATGCCGAACAGCGGCCAGAGGGTGTTGATGCCGCCGAGCGGATCGACGACCCCCTGATAGAGGAAGTAGCCCCAGGCGGCGACCAGCAGGCCGCTGGCGAAAACGTTGGCCGGCAGGCTGCGCGTGTTACCCAGCGGTTTCCAGAGGCCGCCGAGGAAGTCCTGCAGAATGAAGCGGCCGACGCGCGTGCCGGCATCAATCGTCGTCAAAATGAACAAGGCCTCGAACATGATGGCAAAGTGGTACCAGAAGGCCATCCAGCTATCGCCGAAGGCGCGCGCAAACATGTGGGCCATGCCGACGGCAAAGGTCGGCGCACCGCCGGCGCGGCCGAACATGGTCTTTTCGCCGATGTCGGCAGCGAGCTTGTTCATGCCTTCAACCGTCACCGGGAAGCCGGCGCTGGTGACCACAGCGGCGACCTGTTCAGGGGGCATCGTCTTGTTGATGCCGGCATTGATGGCGAAATACTCGCCCGGCTGCAGGGCGCAAGCGGCAACCAGGGCCATCAGGGCGACCAGCATTTCGGTGACCATGGCGCCGTAGGCGACGCTGCGGATGGCGTCCTCGCGGTCGAGCAACTTGGGCGTGGTTCCCGAGGAGATGAGGGCATGGAAGCCGGAAACGGCGCCGCAGGCGATGGTGATGAAGACGAAGGGGAAAACCTTGCCGGCGAAGACCAGGCCGGTGCCGTCGACGAAGCGGGTCAGCTTGGGCATGTGCAGCTCGGGTGCCACCCAGACCACGGCGACGGCGAGCACGGCGACCGTGCCGATCTTCATGAAGGTGCTCAGGTAGTCGCGTGGCGCCAGCAGCATCCACACCGGCAGCACCGAGGCGGCAAAACCGTAGATCATGATGGAGATGGCCAGCCATTCGCCACTCTGGTCGAACCAGGACGACAGCCCCCACTCACCGAGCTTGCTGCCGGCCCAGACGCTGGCCAGCAGACCGACGATGCCGAAAATGGTGACATTGCGAACGCTGATTTTGAAGATCGTGTGACCGATGCCCATGATGAAGGCCAGCGGGATCGTCATCACAATGGTGAACAGGCCCCAGGGGCTTTCCGCCAGAGCCTTGACCACCACCAGGCCGAGCACGGCGAGCAGGATCGTCATGATGGCCAGCACTGAGATCATGGCGACCAGGCCGACGACAGGGTTGACCTCCTCCTTGAGCATCTGGCCGACCGATTTGCCGCCGCGGCGGATCGAGGCGAACATGACAATCGCATCATGCACCCCGCCCCCGAGGGTGGCGCCGATGAGGATCCAGAGCATGCCGGGCAGGTAGCCGAACTGTGCCGCCAGCACCGGGCCCACGAGCGGCCCGGGACCGGCGATGGCCGCAAAGTGGTGGCCAAACACGACCCAGCGATTGGTCGGCACGTAGTCCTTGCCATCGCGATGTGTCACCGACGGCGGTGCGCGATGGGCGTCGAGCACCAGCACCTTGGTCATCAGCCACTTGCTGTAGAAACGGTAGGCCACCGCAAATGAGCACAGGCCCGCCACCACCAGCCAGAGGGCATTGATGGTTTCACCTTTGTGAAACGCAGAAAAGGCCACGGACCCCGCGCCAAGCGCGGAGATGGCCAGCCAAAGAAGGACTCGGAGGGCTTTCGACATGATCGGCGACGATAGCGGGAGAGGGCGGCGCGGCAAGGCGCAAAAAAGCCGGGGGCGTTTTCCGCCCCCGGCCGGATGCAACAGGCAGGATGCCTCACTCGTAGGCCGCCTCGCCATGCTCGGCGAGGTCGAGGCCCTGGCTTTCCACCTCGGGCTCGGCACGCAGACCCACCAGAGCCTTGACCACCAGGGCGATGACCACGGTGGCGGCAACGCTCCAGACAATGGTCAGGCCGATGGCCTTGAACTGCTCGACCAGCAGGCCCTCCTTGAGGCCGGCCACGACGCTGTTGGCGCGTTCATCGGCAAAGACGCCGGTCAAAACTGCGCCGAGCGTGCCGCCAACCCCGTGGATGCCGAAGGTGTCGAGGGCGTCGTCATAGCCGAGCCAGTTCTTCAGGTAGGCGACGGCAAAGTAGGGCACGATGCCGGCCAGCACCCCCATGATGACCGAGGAGGTGGCGGTGACGAAGCCAGCACCGGGGGTGATGACAACCAGACCGGCGACGATGCCCGAGCAGAAACCGAGCACCGAGGGCTTGCCGCGCAGGATCCACTCGACGACCGCCCAGACAAAGCCGGCGGTGGCGGCGGCGAGGGTGGTGGTGGTGAAGGCGTTGGCGGCGATGGCGTCGGCGCCGAGGGCGGAACCGGCGTTGAAGCCGTACCAGCCGACCCAGAGCATGCCGGTGCCGATCGAGCAGAGCACCATGCTGTGCGGGGCCATCGACTCCTTGCCGACGCCGCGGCGCTTGCCGAGCAGGATGCAGAGCACCAGGGCGCTCCAGCCCGAGGTCATGTGCACGACGGTGCCGCCGGCGAAGTCGATCGCCTTGATGCCTGCGTCCGGATTGAGCGGACCGCACATCAGGCCGCTGCCGGCCCAAACCATGTGCGCAAAGGGAAAGTACACCACGAACATCCAAATGGCGGTGAACAGCAGCACCGAGATGAACTTCATGCGCTCGGCGATGGCACCGACGATGAGCGCCGGCGTGATGATGGCAAAGGTGAGCTGAAACATCGCCCACATGCTGTCGCTGATCCAATGGTAGCCGGCACCGACGTTGCCGGGCTCAACCCCGTCCAGGAACTTGAAGCTGAGGTCGCCGATGTAGGCGTTGCCGGCACCGAACGACAGGCTGTAGCCGCAGGCCCACCAGAGAATGGTGACCAGACCGGCAATGCCCATGCACTGGGCGATCACCGACAGCACGTTCTTGCGCCGCACCAGGCCGCCGTAAAACAGCGCCAACCCCGGCAGGGTCATGAACAGCACCAGCGCGGTGCTGACCATCTGCCAGGCATTGTGGCCCGGACCCGGACCGGGGATCTTCGACTTGCCGGCCTCAGTGACGCGGGCGCCATTGTTGAGGTAGGCCTGAATGTCGGCCAGATCAGCGGCCAGCTCCTCGAGCGTGGGCGTCTTGGCAGCCTCGGCGGCCGGAGCCGGCGCGGCGGGCGCCTCCTGGGCGGAGACAGCGCCGCCCCAGAGGGCGGCCGAGGCGAGAAGACCGCACGCAAGCGTGCGCCAGCAGGTCGGGATGCGAATCATGGCGATGGTTGGGATGGTTGAAGACCCGGGCGAGGTTGGCGCCCGGGTCGACTGGCACAGCGAGCAGGAGGCGTGCCAAGTTGAAAAGAAAGCCCCGGCACCTGGGTGCCGGGGCTCGGGAGCAGCGGATGACGTAACCTTCCGCCGGGATCAGTGGATGTTCTGGAAGTTCGGGTAGGCGACGTTGCCGTGCTCGCCGATGTCGAGACCTTCCGATTCCTCCTCGCGGCTGACCCGCAGGCCCATGACCATCTTGAGAACCAGGAAGAGCACGAAGGCGAAGGCGAAGGCGAAGACCCCGTAGGCCACCACACCGATCAGCTGGCTGGTCAGCTGCGCGCCGCCGGCCTTGGCGCCGAACAGGCCGACCGCCAGCGTGCCCCAGATGCCGCAAACCAGGTGCACCGAGATCGCACCGACCGGATCGTCGATCTTGATCTTGTCGAAGAACAGCACCGACAGGACCACGAGCACCCCGGCGATGAGGCCGATGACGATCGAACTGCCCGGGCTCATCTGGTCGGCGCCGGCGGTGATGCCCACCAGGCCGGCAAGGATGCCGTTGAGCGCCATCGACAGGTCAGGCTTCTTGAGGAAGAGGATCGACACCATCGCGGCGCCGACGCCACCGGCCGCGGCGGCCAGCGCGGTGGTGACCAGGGTCAGGGAGACCAGGGCGGGATCCGCCGACAGCACCGAACCGCCGTTGAAGCCAAACCAGCCCAGCCAGAGCAGGAAGACACCGATCGTGGCGAGGGGCATGCTGTGGCCAAGGATGGGCCGGACCTTGCCGTCGGCCGTGTATTTGCCGAGACGCGGCCCAAGCAGGATCACACCGGCGAGCGCACCCCAGCCACCGACCGAGTGCACGAGGGTCGAACCGGCAAAGTCATAGAAGGGCGTATCCAGGCGGTTGAGCCAGCCGTTGCCCCACTTCCAGCTGCCGGCGATCGGGTAGCAGACGGCGACGAAAATCGTCGAGAAAACCAGGAAGGAACCCAGCTTGATGCGCTCGGCCACCGCACCCGAAACGATGGTCGCAGCGGTGGCGGCGAACATGGCCTGGAAGAGGAAGTCGGTCCAATAGGTGTAACCAACGTTGTAGGCCGAAGTGACGCCTGCCTCATCGGTGCCGATGCCGAAGCCCGCAAACTTGTACCAGAACTGCGAGTCGCCGTCGGCGAAGCCCGGATACATCAGGTTGAAGCCGCACAGCGCATAGGTCAGCAGGCCGATGCACGGGATGAGCGTGTTCTTGAACAGGATGTTGACGGTGTTCTTCGACTGGGTCAGACCGGACTCCACGGTGGCGAAGCCAAGGTGCATGATGAAGACCAGGGCGGCCGCAATCATCATCCACAGGTTGTTCGTGGTGAAGAGTTCGACCGAGGGCCCCTCGGCGGCGGGGGCGGCCTCCGCGGCGGGAGCCGCAGCAGCTTCAGCGGCCGCCGGCGCCACTTCCTGGGCGAAGGCGGAAGGTTCGAGCGTCAGCCCCCAAGTCGCCACCGCGACTCCGGCGGCGAGCAGGCATGCAGTCCAATGGTGTCTGGTTGTCAGCATAGTGATTTCTGTTTGAGTTGGTGTTTGGCGGCTACGGGAACCGTTCAAACCGTTCTCAAGCAGGGGCCGTGCCAGATTCGCCCAAGGAATTTTTTTCGTGCCATCAAATCTCGGTCTAACCAGTGATCTGGCACAAAAAAAGCGCGCCCCGAGGGGCGCGCCAGAAGCGGCAAACCGGCGCTCCGGAACCGAGCGCACTGCCAGGAACCTCAGGCCAACTGCTCGCGCAGGTAGCGGATGCTCTCGCGGGCGATGTGCTCGGGGCCCGGGCTGTAGTCGAAGACCTCGACCGACAGATAACCCTCATACTTCACCTCGCGCAGGGCGGCGATGATGGGCTCGTACTTCACCTCGCCCATGCCCGGCCCGAGCAGGTTCGGATCGTTGGCATGAAAGTGCACAAACCAGTCCTTGCTGGCGCGGATGATGTCGGCAATCGGCGTCGGCTCATCGCTCATCGCCTTGACGTCGAGGTGCAGCTTGCAGGAGGGATGATCGACGAGTTTGCAGAAGCGGATCGTCTCCTCGGCGGTGTTGAGGAAGTTCGTCTCCTTGCGACCCAGCGGCTCCATGGCGATGACGACGCCGTACTTGCCGGCCTCCTCGGCCACCAGACGCACAGTGTCGGCGGCACGCTCAAAGGCTTCCTCGTACTTCCATTCCGGCACGGTGTTGCGCGCCTTCGGGCTGCCCCAGACCATGATGCGACCGCCGGTCATGGCGCAGAAGCGGGCGAGATGGCGACCAAACTTCGCGGTCTCGGCGCGCAGCAGGGCGTCGGGCGTGGTGATGTGGAACCAGGAGGGTTTGGTCAGCAACCAGTGCAGGCCGAGGATGTCGAGGCCGAACGACGAGGCGATGCGGCTCAGCCGCAGGGCGTCGGCCTCGGTCAGTTCGCGCGGGTCCTCCTTGAGGGTGAAGGGGGCGAGTTCAAGGGCCTGGTAGCCGGCGGCGGCGGCGTCCTCGCAGACCTGTTCGAAGGGGCGGCCGGGGTAGGTTTCGTTGCAGATGGCAAAGCGCATGACGGCCAAGACTGGCCGGCAGCCCCGCCGAGTCAACCCGGCTTTTCCCCTACCACTCGCCCTGCCCGCCAAACTTCGCCTTGGCACGCCGGCCGAACTCCGCACCCGCCGCATCAATGCGGGCCAGGATCGCCTCCGTGTCGAGCCCGACCGTGCCGCGCGCGGCGGGAATGACGGTCTCACACTCATTGGCATCCATGAAGCGCGCCGCCTCCAGCAAGCCCGGCTCCTCGGCGGCGGGCACGACCAGAAAGCCATGCTTGTCGGCGTGAATGAGATCGCCCGGCGCCACCCGCCGGCCAAACACCTCGACCTCGCAACCCCAGCGCACCGGATGCACGGCGGCATGCCCCACACAGAGCCGGCGCGCCAAGGCCTTGAAACCGGCGTCGGTCATCTCGTCGAGGTCGCGGATGGCGCCGTCAACGATCGTGCCGACGCAGCCGAGCGCCCGGTGGATGTTGCTGTTCACCTCGCCCCAGAACGAGCCGATGACCCGCGGCTTGTCGAGATCCTGGACGACCACCACCTTGGGGCCGGGCACCGAAGCGACGTAGCGTCGGTACTCGCTCCAAGCCTGCGGATTCGCCTGCCGGTGCGCGGCGTTTGACGGCTCGATGACAACCGTCACCGCATACCCCGCCATCGGCCCCATCTGCGGCATGAAATCGCGGGTCTCCTCCAGATTGAAGGCATCGGCACAGGCATCGCGGCGGGTGATCTGCTCCCAGCCATTGTAAATCGTCGGCGTGTTCCAGCGCTTGAGCTGGTGAAGTTCGGCATCGGTCATCCGCCATCAACGCGGCGGCGGGACCAGGTTTGCTGGTCAAGAATGTTGACCAGTTAATCCAGCCCGGATCCAACCTGCATGGAAACGCTAAGGGCAAGCGGCCTTCGAAACTGGCAAACCGAGCCTTCACGGCGCCGCGCGTTTGAGCACCGCATCGGCGGGTTCGGGCAAGGTCGCCGGCCCCTGGAGCAGGCCCTGCTGCTGCAGGAAGACATCGGCCGCGCGCAGGGTGGCGGCGCGCCAGGGCTCCTTGTTGAAGAAGCTGTGCGCCTGGCCCTCGGCGATCCACAGTTCGGTCGTCGTGTTGCCCAGTTCCCGCAGTTTGGCCTGGGCGGCATCCCAGCCGGGTTTCCAGGTGTCCTTGTCGCCAAAGAAGGCGATGGCCGGTGCCAGATCCTTGTTCAGAAAGCGCCGCACATTGACTTCGGGGTCCTTGACGTCGTCGGGCGCGAAGGCCGGATTGAACCAGAGGTAGGCGACCACCGAGGTGTCGACGCCGGCCGGATCGGCTGGGTCGTCGAGGCCGGGTTGCAGGGTGGCCAGAGCCGAGATGTGGCCGCCGGCCGAACCACCCCCGGTGATGACGCGCGCCGGATCGACCCCGAGCGCCGGCGCCTGCTGTTTGAACCAGCGGATCGCGCTTTTGGCGTCGGTGATGCAAACACGCTTGCGGGTCTCGCCCGCCGGCAGGGCGGCGGCCTCGGCCTTGCTGAGCATGCGGTATTCGGCCGTGGCACAGACCAGGCCACGACTGGCGAAGTAGGCGCAGGCGGCACGGAACTGCCCGAGGTTGCCGCCGCCCCAGCCGCCGCCATGAAACAGGATCAGTCCTGGCACCTTCGCCTTCACCGGATCGTGGTTGGGCGGAAAATACAGTTCCAGCTTCCGTGGTTTGCCGGCCGAATGCTTGTAGATGCGCACCTCGCCCGCGGGGTAGTCGGCACCGAGGCCCTTGCGGACGGGTTCGGCAGCGAAAGCGGGTTGGAGCAGGGCGACAAAGGCAAGGCAAACAAGGGGGCGCATGACCGCAAACAACGGCCCGCCGGCGCGAATGTTGCGCCCCGGCTTCAGCGGCCCGCGGCAAGCTTCTGCCAGGCCTTGGCCATGCGCCGGCCGATTTCCTCCTGGGCGGCGGTGTCGAAGTGCACGCGGTCGCCGATGTGGCTGCGCAGGTCGCGGGCGTCGACACAGGCCGTGCCCGGCACCGCCGCCGGCAGGGCGAGCAGGATCTCATTCATCGCCTGCTGATCGGCGCGCCGTGCCGGGTCCTCGTTCATCTCGCCAATCGTGCAGGCGATGAAGGGCAGGTCCGGCAGACCGAGATCGGCGCGCAGGTCGGTCACCAGCGCGCGCAGCCGCTCGGCATGCAGGGGCAGATCCTCGGCCCTGGCATTGGCCTCGCCCTGCAGCCAGAGCGCGCCGCGCAGGCGCACCTTGCCCGGTGCGCCCTGCAGCGCCAGGCGGGCGCGGCGCACGGCGTTCTCATAAAGCTTCGCACCCTTCTGCCAGAGCTGGATCGACGAACCGCCGACCGCGCAGGGTACCAGCCCGATCGCCGTTTTCTCACCCAGCACCTGCTCGGCAAAGGCCAGGCCAGGGCCGACGCCGGCATTGTCGTGACCGGCAAAGGTTTGGGCATCGCCGGTCAGATGCAGGGGGTGGCGCGCCAGATACCAGCGGTCGTCACGCAAATGCAGCATGAGCAGGCGCGGATCGCGCTTGGGCTCGGCGGGCATGACGCCCCTGCCCTTCATGTTCGACTGACCGAGCAGCAAAAAGAGATCCAGATGTTGCACGCCCTCCGGCAGCTTGGCGGGATCGGCGGCCTGCAGCGGTGGCTGGGTCGGCGGTGGCGTGGCGATCCTGCCCGAGCGCTTGGCCGGGGCGGGTTGCTGGGCCAGCAGCGGCAGGGCGGCGACGAGGAAGAGGCAGAGGCGGTGCATCGGCTGGCAACGCCACCGCCATCCCTTCTGTTGCCGGAAAAACGCCAGGTCTCAGGGCAGACGCTGCAGGCGGATGCGGCGGTATTCCATCTGGCCGCGATCGCCCTCCAGCCCGATCGGCCCGGTGGCCGGCACGGCCAGATCCTCGACCAGCAGTTCGCCATTGCAGGTGGCGCGGGCGACCCCATTTTTCACGGTCACTTCCAGGGCGTTCCAGTCCTGCGGCTTGTAGTTCTTCAGCTCCAAGTACGGCCCGGCCAGCGGGTAGTCGCGGCACTGCAACTGCGGCTGGCGGATGAAGACCCCGCTGTCGGCATTCGGCGTGGCGCGAAACTCCAGGCGCAGGATGAAATCGCCCTCGAACTCGCGCGTCGTCCAAAGCTGCTGGATGCGTCGCCCCTCGGCCGGCGTGGTGACGACCAGGCGACCGTTGACCACGCGGTAGCGGCCGTCCGGGCTGGCGGTCTGGCCGTCGAAGGCCGCGGCTTCCTTGACCTCGACAAACACCGGCGCATCCGGCCGCGGCTTGGCGGGCACCTTGCGCAGCGGCGGGGGTCGCACGCCCCAGCCGGTGAGGTCGCGACCGTTGAACAGGCTCTCAAAACCCGGCTCGGGCGTGAAAGCCTCGGCTTCGGTCTCGATGAACCCGAGGGTGGCGAAGACCGGTCGCAGCGCCGCGGCCCAGCGCGCATAACCGGCCGGATTGAGATGCAGCAGATCCTTGGCCCAGGCGGGATTCATGTCGCCGGTCTGCGGATCGGCAAACAGGGTCCAGGTGTCGATCACGGTGACGCGGGCATCGCCCTTCACCGCCGCCTCGTACAGCGCGTTGACCTGGCGGATCGTCTCCGCCGGCCGATTCTTGCTCGCCGAACTCGGGAACATCCGGCAGAGCACGATCGGCACCTGCGGCAAACGGGCTTGGATGGCGGCGAGGATCTTTTGGAAATTGCGTCCGATCGCCGCCGGCTCAATGCCGACCTCGATGTCGTTCGTGCCGAGCAGCAGGACGATGGCGGACGGCTGTAGCGCCAGCACGTCCTCCTCGAGCCGGATCAGCATGCCGCGTGTTGTGTCGCCACCGATGCCGCGGTTGGCGAGTTTCATGCCGGGAAACAGGCCCTTGAATTCGGCACCCCAGCCCTGGGTGATGGAATCGCCGAGAAACACCACCGCGCCCTGATCCTTGGCCACCTCGCCAGCCCAGCGACTGCGCGCCTCCTGCCAGCGTTTGACATAGGCTTCGTAGCGACGCAGCGCCCCCTCGCCGGGCAGACCGGTTTCATCGGCCGGCAGGGCCTTGTCGGCGAGCAACGGAACGGCGGGTGACTGGGCCGCCAGCGGCAGGATGCTGGCAGCGAGAAGCAGGGGGAGAAAACGACGCATGGTGGAAGACAGCGCAACGTCGCCCGGCGACCGCCCTTGCGGGGAATCGCGCCGCGGCGGTCAGAAGGGCGGCGGTGGATTCGGCGCCACTGCCGTTGCAAGGCCGCCCCGCGCCGCGGCGTTCGACCTATCGCCCATGCGTTCCTCCCTGCTCCTGCTCCCCTTCCTCGCCGGCCTGCTCTCCGCCCAACAGGCGCCCTACGACCAGGCCCCGTCGGTCAAGCCGCCCTACCACCGCGTGCGCTACGAGGCCTCGACCGCGCCCGGCGGCCTGATTTTCCCGGTTCAATACACCGCCTGGATCCCGCCCGGCGTGACCACGCTGCGCGGCGTCATTGTCCATCAGCACGGCTGTGGCGAGGGCTCCTGCAAATCCGGCCAGACCGGCGCCTTCGATCTGCATTGGCAGGCGCTGGCGAAGAAGCATGGCTGCGCCCTGCTGTCGCCCTCCTACGAGCAGCCCGACAAGGCCGACTGCCAGATGTGGTGCGACCCGCGCAACGGTTCCGGCGCCGCCTTCCAGAAGGCCCTGGCCGACCTCGGCGCGCAGTGCGGGCATCCCGAACTCGCCACCGTGCCCTGGGCTCTCTGGGGGCACAGCGGCGGCGGCCACTGGGCCGGCGGCATGACCCTGCTGCACCCCGACCGCGTCGCTGCCGCCTGGCTGCGTTCGGGCGTGCCCCTGCTCGAAGCCAATCCGGACCGCGCCACCATCAAGCCGCATGTCATTGCCGACGCGGCGCTGACGGTGCCGGTGATGTGCAACCCCGGCACCAAGGAGGGCGTCACCGTCAAGGAAGGCCGCTTCGCCGGCGTCTGGCCGGCCAACGAAACCTTCTTCAAGGCCATGCGCGGTCGCGGTGCCCTCATCGCGGTCGCCGTCGATCCCCTGACCAGCCACGAGTGTGGCAACCAGCGCTACCTGGCCATCCCCTGGTTCGATGCCTGCCTGTCGGCCCGCCTGCCGGCCAAGCCCGGCGAACCCCTGCGCCCGATGCCGCTCGGCGACGCCTGGATGGCACCGCTGCTGGCCACCGAGGCTGTGCCGCTGACCCGTCTCGACGGCGATCCGCGCCTGGCGATCTGGCTGCCCAACGAGGCCGTGGCCAAACAATGGATGCAGTACGTCAAGGACACCCAGGTGACCGACAGCACCCCGCCGCCGGCGCCGACAAAGCTGCAGGTGCAGGCCAACGTTTTGACTTGGGAAGCCGAGGCCGATCTGGAGAGCGGCTTGGGCCACTTCATCATCGAGCGCGACGGCCAGCCCATCGCCACCGTGCCCGAACAGCCGAAGAACCCGTTCGGTCGCCCGATTTTCCAAGGCCTGCAGTACAGCGACACGCCCGCCGCGCCGCTGGTCGCGATGAAATTCACCGACACCAGCGCCAAGCCCGGCCAAAAACACGTCTACCGTGTCATTGCCGTCAACACGGTGGGGTTGAAGT
>JAEYYS010000290.1 GCA_023428335.1 Verrucomicrobiota bacterium
CGTGCCGGACGACGGTCGCACCCGCCTCGCTTTCGTGATCTGCGACCTCACCATGATCGCGCCGGAAATCGTCGCCGAAGCCAAGGCACTGCTTGAGCCGAGCCTCGGTCTGCCGCCGGCGAACGTGCTGATTGCCGCCACCCACACCCACAGCGCGCCCCGGGCGTTGAATGTCGGCTTCGGTCCCGCCAACGACGCCTACCACCACTTTCTCGCCCGTCGCATCGCCGACGGCGTGCGCCGCGCCGTTCACCAACTCGCCCCGGCCAGGGTCGCCTGGGGCAGCGTCGCCAAGCCGGAGTTTGTCTTCAACCGCCGCTGGTTCGTCAAGAGCGACAGCCCGCGCGCGAATCCCTTCGGCCGGCGCGGGGAGCGCGTGCAGTTTGGTCCGGCTCGCAACGAGGCGGAGAAACCCGCGGGCCCGGTCGATCCGGAGTTCTTTGTGCTGTCGGTGCAGCACGCCGATGGCCGCCCGCTCTGCGTCCTCGCCAACTACGGCCTGCATTACATCGGCGGCGTGCCGGCCGGACATGTCAGCGCCGATTACTTCGGCGTGTTCGCCGAGTTGATTCGCACCCGGCTCGGCGCCGCGGATGAGGATCCGCCCTTTGTTGGCATGCTCGCCAACGGCGCCAGTGGCGACGTCAATGGCGTCGATCTGCAGGCCAAGACTCCGACCGTGCGCGGCTACGAGCGCATGCGCGAGGTGGCCGGTGCCCTCGCCGAGGCGGCGGCAGAGATCATCGGCAGGGCCGAGCATCGCGACGACCTTGACCTCGCCGCCCAGCTCGTGGAATTGCCGCTGGCGGTGCGCAAGCCCGATGCCGCCCAGCTCGACTGGGCGCGGTCCGTGCTCGCCAGCCGGGAGGCGCAAGCGGCCAAGCCTTCGCGACCGGTCATCTATGCCCGCGAAACACTCGGGCTGGCGGATTATCCCGACCGTGTGCCGATCGCGCTGCAGGCCTTCCGCATCGGCGGCCTGACGATCGCCGCCGCCCCCTGCGAGGTCTTTGCCGAGACCGGGCTGGCCGTGAAAAGCGGCAGTCCCGAGGCGACCTTCCTCATCGAACTCGCCAACGGCTACGGCGGTTACCTGCCGACGCCCGAACAGCATGTGCTCGGCGGGTACGAAACTTGGCCCGCCCGCTCCAGCTTCCTTGAGGTCGATGCCGAACCGAAGATCCGCGCCGGCTTGCTCGACCTTGTTCGCGCGGTCAACGCGAGCCCGTGACAAGAATCGGTCGCGCGCGGCTGTAGATAAGGGGCATGACATCCCGCCATCTTGCCTGGGCCTTGGCTCTGCTGTCCTGTGCCTGGGCGGGTGCCCAGTCGCCGGAGCTTGCCGGTGTTCGGATTTCTCTGGATCCCGCCACGGCGCGGGCAGGCCTGCGGGTGACTCGCGCGGCGCCTTTCGAACTGCGCGTGCAGGTGGAGCGACGTGAAGACGCGCAGGCATTGGCCCTGCTCGTGGAACTGCCGAAGACGGGGCGCGAGGTTTGGCCGGCCAACGATGTTGAGGTGCGCGATGCGACCGGCAAGGCCCTGCTCGTCGAGCGCTCCGGCATCGAGTGGGAAAAACTGCGCATCCCCCTGCCGTCCGGTCTCGAGACCTGCGTCGTGCAGGCGGTCGAACCGCCGGGCGGCTGGCCGCGGGCCACGCCGGAAGGCGAACGCCGTCTGGAGGCCAACGGCCTGCAGGTGCGTCTGGCCCCCTGGCCGCAGGGCAAACAGGCGGCCCTCAGCCTGCGCTTCGATGACTCGCACCCGAGCCACCTCGACACCGTCATCCCGATCCTGCGCGAGTACGGCTTCAAGGGCAGCTTCATGGTCAATCCCGGCCCCAAGGAACCGGGCAGCCGACAGAACTTCTCTTTCGAACTCCGTCAGGCCGAGTGGGCGGCGGCGGTGCAGTCGGGCGCGATCGAACTTGCCAATCACTCGGCCCACCACCGCGGTGCGCGCGATGACGCGGACATGGACCGCGAGATCGGCGATGCCGCCGCCGCGATCCGCCGGTTGCTGCCCGGCGGCAGTCCGCTGCTGGCGCTCAACCTCGGCGGCGGCACCCGCTGGCAGACGAGCCGCACGCTGCGCCATTACCTCGATCGCCATCAGCTCTTCGACGCCTCCAGCGGCTCGCTCGGCATGGACGATGTCTACGGCGGGCGCGTCGAGGCCCTGCGCGTGGCGCTGGAGCGACACCTCGAGCGCGGCCTCTGGTGCCGGGTCCATTACCACTCCATCGGCGAGGGCCTTGCCGCCAGCGAAGCCAACTTCCGCGCCGCGCTCGACCTCGTCCGCCAGCAGCAGGACAAGCTCTGGATCGCCGGCATGAGCGAGATCCACCAGTATCAAACCGCCCTCGCGTCGGCGCGCCTGCGCCAGGAGGATGCGACGACGGGGCGCCTGACCTTCAAGCTTGAGGTCGGCACCGACCCCGCCCTGTACGCGCAGCCGTTGAGTTTGGAAGTCACCCCGCCTGCCGGTGCCAAGCGCGTCGTGCTGGTCCGTGAAGGCGGAGTCGAAATCGCCCCGCAGGCTGGCAGCCCACTGCGCTTTGCCCTGCCGCCGCGTCCCGCGCTCTACCAACTGCGCACCGAACCCTGAGGTCCCTCCGCCATGAAAACTGTTCTCGCCCTGCTCTGCCTTGGCTTCGCCCATCTGCCGCGCGCGGTTGCCGAGGACCTGCTCGCCGGCACGGCCGTGGTCGACATCAGCGACCGCACGGTGCCGATGAACGATCCCTGCTTCGCCAAGGCGCTCGTGCTCAAGCGCGGCGACACCACCGCCGTGCTGGTCACGGTGGATGCGGTGGCGGTCGGCGGCATCGGCCGCATCGGCAACGGCTTCCTCGCCAACGTCCGCGCCGACCTGCAGCGCGAGATCGGCCTGGCACCCGAGCAGCTGCTGGTCAATGCCAGCCACTGCCACGGCATCATCCGCACCGACCTGCAGACGCTTGTCGTGCAGGCGGTCAAGCAGGCCGCCGGCAAGCTCGAACCCGTGCGCGCCGGCGCCGGCAACGCGGTCGAAAACCGCATCAGCGAAAACCGCCGCATGCAGCTCAAGGACGGCACCCAGGCCGACATGCGCCGCGCCTACGCGATGCCGCGCGACGAGGACGTGGTCGCGGTCGGCCCCATCGATCCGCAGGTCGGTCTGCTGCGTCTGGATCGACTCGATGGCACACCGCTGGCTGTGGTCTATCACTTCGCCTGTCACCCGATCCTGAACCCGCCCTCGAAGGGCAGCAGCGCCGACTTCCCGGGCTTTGCCTCCAAGGTCATCGAGCAGGCCACCGGCGCCACGGCCTTTTTCCTGCAGGGCTGCGGGGGCGACATCAATCCGCGCCACTACAAGGAAGCGGGCCGGCTCTCCGATGCCGAGCCGCTCGGCGCGATGCTCGGCGCCAACGTGCTCGCCGCCCTGCGCGGCATCGAAACGCGACCGCAGGCGGACCTGCGGGTGCAGCGTGACATCGTCGCCCTGCCGCGCGCCGCCGATTTCACCGCGCGCCTCGCCCGCCTCGAGACCGAGCAGCAGCGCCTGGTCGCTTCGCTGCGCTCCAGCACACTCCACTTCAAGGCCTTCCTGCCGCTGCTGCTCCAGCACCGGCTCTGGCCCGACACCCCCTCGCACCACGGCGCCGCCTACCTGCGCGATGCCGAACCGCTGCGCCAGATGGATGCGGACAACCGTGCGGCGGTCGAGGCCTACCTGCACAACGTCGGTGTCATGGAACAGCTCGCCCGGCTCAACGCCAACCGTAATTTGCTGAAGAAGCATCTCGCGGAAACCGAGGCGGCGGGGAGCGCGCCGCTCGAGGCGGAACTCGGCGGCCTGCGCGTCGGCGAGTTCAAGCTCGTCAGCTTCCCCTCGGAACTCACCGTTGAGATTGGCCTCAACGTCAAGCGCGCGGCCGGCGATCTCAACGCCCACGTTTCCGGTTATACCAACGGCTACCTCTTCTACACCGCCACCGCCGCCCAGAGGAACAACACGGGCTACGCCCAGGAGGACTGCGATGTGCTCGTCGCGCCGGAATGGCAGCAGCTCTTCGAATCGCGCGCGCTCGCCCTGCTGCAGGCGCTGGGGCGGTGAGCGCTACTTCGCCACCCGCTCGCGCAGCACCGGTGCCAGCCAGCGCGCGGTTGCTTCGGCAATGACGTGGTAGCCGGCGAGGTTCGGATGGCGGTCGCCGAACCAGCCGGGCAGGTGGCCGAACCAGGCGTCGAGCCGGTGATCGGGCACCACCACCTTTGGCTCGGTCTCCGGCTGCACCCACGGGGTGGCCAGCGCGCGCAGGGCTTCGGGGATCTTGGCCAGCGGGTAGCGACGGTAGTTCAGCATGTCCGGGCCCTTCTCCAGCGCGGCCAGGTAGTCCGGGTAGAGATCGAACAGCGGCAGCTTCGCCGCCTCCGCGACCTGGCGGACGAGGGCGTTGATCTCCAGGTTGCCGGCGGCGTCGCCATAGGGGATGACCGTGGTCGGGATGAGCAGGGCCTGCGGATGATCGCGGCGCAGGCGCTCGATCAGCTCTTGAAAATCCTTGGGGAAGTTGGCCTTGAAATCTTCCCGCCGGGCCCGGTCGTTGAGGCCGTAGCGGATGAAGATGATGTCGGCGTCGGGCAGTTTGGCGACGTCGCGATCGTAGCGCCCCGAGTCGAGTAGGCGACGGATGAACTCGCCGCTCAGACCGAGGTTGAGGACGTCGGTGGGTGGCAGGTCGGGCTCGGCGGCGAGGCGGATGCGCAGCATGTCCTCCAACTGCGGCTCCTCGGGCGACAGCTTTTTCGGGATGCTTGCCTCCGTGGTGCTGTCGCCGAGCAGTAGGATGCGCAGGCGCTTCGGCCCGGCGGTGGCGTCGCTGAAGGCGAAGGGCTGGCCGCCGAGCAACTGGTCCGAGGTGATCGTCGGGCAGATGCGCTTTTCGACGTGGGCGAGGAAGCGCGCCGTGCCCTCGACATGGCTGACAAAGGGCCAGCGCTGCGGGTTGTACATCGTGTCGGTCAGATCGCGCACGAGGGCGACCTGCTTGCCGTTGCGGGCCATCTGGCGCAGGCCGAAGGGGCGACCGGCCACGCACATGTTGGTGTGCACGCCAAGCAGGAGGACGCGGTCGATGCCGTGCGCCTCCAGCAGGTTCCAGATTTCCGAGCCGCGATCGCTGACGGCGTCGCGCGCGTCATCAATGCGCAGGATCTCCATCTGCCGGGTCCAGGGCTGGCGCGGGTTCAGGCCCTTGGCTTCGAGTTCCTTGGCCCAAGCGGCGTGTTCGGCCGGATCGTCGTCTTCGCCGCCGTCGCTCTGGTCGATCGGATACACCGCCAGTTCCTCGGACGGGATCTGCCGGCACCAGTCGTCGATCTGGTCGGGCAGGGTGGCTGCGGGCGGGGCCGCCTTGGCGCGTTCCCGAGCCTGCGTGCCTTCGTAGGCCGCCATGCAACTGCTCGGCGCATGGATGATGAGGGCGCCGGCCTCGCGCGCCTTTGCCAAAAAGGCATTCATGCGCGGGGCCATCTCGCCGGCGCGGACCACGGCATTGCGACAGTGGTGCAGGTCCCACATGTCGCAGACGATGACGGCTGTGCGCTCAGCCGGCCAGGGCGAGGCCCGGCGCGTGATCTTGCCGGCCGGCGAACGCGTCTGCAGGCTGAGCGACAGCGGTGCCGCGGCGGCAAGACCGGCGAGGCCGAGGAGGAGGGCGGTGGCGAGCGATTTCATGGCGTGCGGCAGGGCAGGACTACGGCATCCCGAGCGGGGTTTCATCCATGACCTTCCACCTCTGGCGGTCTTCCTTTCCAAGCTTTGGGCACCACAGAGACAAGGCAGCCGACGCAGAGAGCGAACCTCAGGCATCTGCGTCTGATGAGCGTCCCATGTGCAGTTCCAAAGCCGGTTTGGGAACCACGAAGGGCACGAAGGGAGCACGGCCTTTTCTTCGCGACGGCGAAGGGGGTTCCACTGTGGCTGGACAGCAAGTCTGTGCTGGTCATGGTGCCGGTGTCATGAAACTGCCCTTTCCAAAAACGGAGTCGATGACCGCAAGCAATGGCCTTTTGTCAGCCAGTTGCACACTGACCCCATTCCACCCCCTCAAGTCAAGCGGCAACGCCATGGGGCTGGGGACACCGGATACGGTGCGGCGGGAGACGGCGCGGTAGGCGACTGCCACCAAGAAGGCATCGACATGCAAATGAACGTTTAGAATTTCAACTCCGGCAGCCCGCGCTTGCGCCTCTCTTGAATCACCCAATTCTTGTAGAACCCAGGATTGGCCTCTGCACGATCTAAAGCTTCAAAAATGCCCTTCCAGGTAGCACCCCAATCTCTTTCCTCCCCCGCCATTTCCCTTTCAATAAAGGACAAATAATCCGAAGTCAATCCAGCTCGATTTCTCGCAGTATCGAGGCGCAATCCGCTTTTTCTATCCCAATCGCTTGCATCTGGATTGAGTATCCAAGCTGGATTCAAGCTGCATGAGAGCAGATGGCCGAGCAAAGCGACTGCGACTAAAGAAGAAGCGAATTTTTTCATGCCGTCAGGGTGGTAAAATCCAAGCGTTATTCGAATGCACCGAAACTGATCGAAGAATATTGATGGATGGGACCGCATAGCGAAGCGGATTCAATGGGAAGGTATACAGATTTGCCACGTCACCCATGGGTTGGTTGTAATGCAAGGGGGAAATGGGGTCGGGAAATGGGGTTGGTGTGCAACTGCTTGACAAATCGTATCCCGGTCGGTCCCAGCAGGGATCACCCTGACCACGCCTCGCCTGAATCAGATCCGTTCTTGCCTCGCGTTCTGGAATCCGTGGGGTTCGTTGTTCCGCGCCGGCGTGGCAGACCCCAGGCCGGCGCGCTGAAGCGCAGGAGTGCGTTGGCTGAGGCAACTTTCCGGCAGGTGCGGCCTTGAGCGGTGGCCGGGGCTCGCCATAGAAGGGGTTCCAACCTTTCCTTTCCCATGCGACTTCAAGACCAGGTCATCCTCATCACCGGCAGCACCACAGGCATCGGCGAGCACATGGCGCGTCGCTTCATCCAGGAGGGCGCGCGCGTCATCCTGCACGGCCGGGATGCCGTCCGCGGCGAGGCGCTGCGCCAGGAACTCGGCGCCGACAAGGCGGCGTTCTGCCAGGGCAGCCTCGAAGAGGCCGCCTACCCCGAAAAGCTCGCGGCCGACGCCGTTGCGGCCTTTGGCCGGGTCGATGCCCTGGTGAACAACGCTGCGCTGACGATCCGCGGCCGGATCGACACCACCGACGCGGCCTTCTTCGATCGCATGATGGCGGTGAACGCCCGCGCGCCGATGCTGCTCATTCGCGCGCTGCTGCCGGAGCTGAAGAAAAACACCGGGGTCGTGCTCAACATCGGCTCGGTGCTCGCCCACTGCGGCCAGGCCAACATGCTCGCCTACTCGATGTCGAAGGGCGCGCTCATGACGATGACGCGCAACCTGGCCGACTCGCTCGGCACGGACCACGTGCGCGTCAACCAACTCAACGTCGGCTGGACGCTCTCCGACAACGAGTACCAGGTCAAACTCGGCGACGGCCTCGGCGAAGGCTGGCCGGAGCGACTGCCGGCCTCGGTCGTGCCGATGGGCCGCCTCCTCATGCCCGAGGACATCGCCGCCGCGGCCGTGTACTGGGTGGGCCGCGAAAGCTACCCGGTCACCGGCACGGTCGCCGAACTCGAGCAGTACCCGATCATTGGTCGCTATGCGAATGCTGAAGGAGACGGGAAGAATGACCAATGACGAAGAGCCAATGGCCAATGACGAACTGAGAACTGAGAACAAGGAACCGCGAACCGCGTAACAGAAGACCATGAAATTGATCCGCTTTGGCAACCCTGGAGAAGAAAAACCCGGCCTGCAGCTCGACGACGGCCGTCGCATCGACGCGAGCGCGTTTGGCAGCGACTACGATGAGGCCTTTTTCGGCGGCGACGGCCTGCAGCGCCTGGCCGGCTGGGCCAAGGCGAACGCCGCCTCGGCGCCGACGGTGGATGCCAGCGTGCGCCTCGGGCCCTGCGTGGCGCGTCCGAGCAAGATCATCTGCATCGGCCTGAACTACGTCGATCATGCCAAGGAGAGCGGCATGCCGATTCCGGCGGAACCGATCGTGTTTTTCAAGGCCACCTCGGCGCTCTGCGGTCCGAACGATCCCGTCGTCATCCCGAAGAACTCCAAGAAGACCGACTGGGAGGTCGAGCTGGCCTTCGTGATCGGAAAAAAGGCCAGCTACGTCAGCGAGGACGAGGCCCTGAACCATGTGGCCGGCTACTGTGTGCACAACGACTACAGCGAGCGCGAATGGCAGCTCGAGCGTGGCGGCCAGTGGGTCAAGGGCAAGAGCTGCGACACCTTTGCACCGCTCGGGCCGTTTTTGGCCACCCGCGATGAGATTGCGGATCCGCAGAACCTGAACCTCTGGCTCAAGCTCAACGGCAAGACGATCCAGAACAGCAGCACCGCGCAGATGATCTTCGGCGTGAAGACGCTGGTGAGCTATCTGAGCCAGTTCATGAGCCTGCTGCCCGGCGACATCATTACCACCGGCACGCCTCCCGGCGTCGGCCTCGGCTTCAAGCCCGATCCGGTCTTCATGAAGCCCGGCGATGTCATCGAGCTGGGCGTCGAGGGTCTCGGCGTGCAGGGCCAGACGGCGGTGGCCTGGGGTGAGGCGGTCTGAAGTGGAGAGTGGAGAGTAGGGAGTGGAGAGTGGCGGGGGCGGGGGGGGGGGGCGCGGG
>JAEYYS010000400.1 GCA_023428335.1 Verrucomicrobiota bacterium
GGTGCCGCGGCTCGCCGCCGGGGGCGGGCTGTTTGCGCGCCTGCGGGCACCGCGCGCACGGCGGGCGCGGGCGGCGACGGGTCGGCTGGGCGCACTGCTTCACGAAACGATCACCGGCATCCGCCTGGTGAAGAGCCTGCGCGCCGAAGGCGCCCGCCAGCAGGCCTTCGAAGCGGTCAGTACCGCGGCGGGCCGCGAGCAGCGCCAACTGGCTTCCGCCTGGGCGGTCTACAGCCCGCTCATGTGCCTGCTTGGCAGCCTCGGCCTGGTCCTGCTGCTCGGCACCGGCGTGCAGGGCATTCTCGAGGGCGAACTCACCCAGGGCGAGCTGTTGAAGCTGATCCTCCTGCTCGGCTTCTTCTACGAACCCATGGCGCGCCTGCACGGGGTGAATCAAACCCTGACCGGCGGTCTCGCCGCCGCGACGCGGGTCTTCGAACTGCTTGATGCGGTCGATCGCGAAGCCACTGCGCCGACACCGCCGCGGGCGCGCGGCGAGATCGAACTGCGTGGCGTCGGCTTTGGCCACTCGCCCGAGTTGCCCGTGCTGCACGGCATCCACCTGCACCTGCCCGCGGGTCAAACCGCCGCGCTGGTCGGGGTCAGCGGCTGCGGCAAATCGACCCTGCTCGATCTGGTCGCCGGCCTCGCCGAACCGCAGACCGGCACGCTGCTGCTCGACGGCGCTCCCGCCGAGGCCGCCGCCCGACGCGCGCAGACCGCCTACGTCATGCAGGACGCCTTCCTGTTTTCCGGCAGCCTGCGCGACAACCTGCGGCTGGCCCGGCCGGACGCCGACGATGACACGCTGTGGACTGCCCTGCGCCAGGCCAGTGCCGAGGAGTTTGTCCGCGCCCGTCCCGAGGGACTCGATCTGGAACTCGGCGAACGCGGCGCCCGGCTCAGCGGCGGCGAACGCCAGCGCCTGGCCCTGGCACGCGCCTTCCTGCAGGACGCGCCGGTGCTGCTGCTCGATGAAGCCACCTCGGCGGTCGATGCCGAATCCGAGCAGCGCCTGCAGGCCTCACTCGCCGCCTTCTGCGCAAACCGCACCTGCCTGATCGTCACCCATCGACTGGCGACCGTGACCCGCGCCGACGTCATCCACGTCCTCAGCGGCGGTCGCCTCATCGCCAGCGGCCGGCACGCGGAGCTGCTCGAAAGCTGCCCACACTACCGGCACCTGGCCTCGCTGGCCTTCGCCTGACGAGAGTCACTTCTTGCCCTTGGAAACGGCCGCGCTGAACCAGTCGCCGCCGCCACCGCCGCCGCCAAAGGGATTGCCCATGCCGCCGCCGGAGGACCGGCCGCCGCCCTGGCCGCCGAAGGGGCGCCCCTGGCCGCCGCCGCCACCCTGGCCTGCCGGACGCGGACCACCGCCGCCGCCGGGCTTGCGCTCGAAGTCGGGCTTCGATTTCATGCTCAGGGCGATGCGCTTGCGCGGGATGTCCACCTCGGTGACCGCAACCTGCACCTTCTGGCCGACCTTGACGATCTCCGCGGCGTCGCGCACGAAGCTGTCGCTCAACTGGCTGACATGGACCAGGCCGTCCTGGTGCACGCCGATGTCGACGAAGGCGCCAAAGGCCGTGACGTTGGTGACAATGCCCGGCAGCTTCATGCCGACGGCGAGGTCCTTCATGTCGTTGACGCCCTCGGCGAACTGGAAGACCTCGAACTGCTTGCGCGGGTCGCGCCCCGGCTTGGCGAGTTCGTTGACGATGTCCTGCAGGGTCGGCAGGCCGACCTCCTCGCTGACATACTTCTTCAGGTCGATCTTCTGGCGCAGCTCGGCCTTCTGCATGAGGTCGGCGACCGTGCAGCCGAGGTCGGCGGCCATCTTTTCGACGAGCGGGTAGCGTTCCGGGTGCACCGCGCTGGCGTCGAGCGGGTTGACCGCGCCACGGATGCGCAGGAAGCCGGCCGCCTGCTCGAAGGCCTTCTCGCCGAGGCGCGGCACCTTGAGCAGGTCCTTGCGCGACTGGAAGGGGCCGTTTTCGTTGCGGTAGGCGACGATGTTGGCGGCGTGGCTGCTGTTCAGGCCGGAGACGTAGCTGAGCAGCTGTTTGCTGGCGGTGTTGACCTCGACGCCAACGCCGTTCACCGCGCTGATGACGACGTTGTCGAGGCTGCCCTTGAGCTGGTTCTGATCGACGTCGTGCTGGTACTGGCCGACGCCGATCGACTTGGGATCGAGCTTCACCAGTTCGGCGAGCGGGTCCATGAGGCGGCGGCCAATGGAGACCGCGCCGCGCACGGTGACGTCATGGTTGGGGAACTCCTCGCGGGCGACCTCGCTGGCGCTGTAGATCGAGGCGCCGCTCTCGTTGACCATGAGCACGGGGATCGCCTTGGGCAGGCCGATGCGGTTGACGAAGGTTTCGGTTTCACGGCTGGCCGTGCCGTTGCCGATGGCGATGGCCTCGATCTTGTAGCGTTCGACCAGGTTGCACAGCAGGGTCTTCGCGTGCATCAGGCTGTTGCCCTCGCCAAGCAGGTAGATGACGTCATTGAACAGCAGCTGGCCCTGGGCGTCGAGCACCACGACCTTGCAGCCGGTGCGGAAACCGGGGTCGATGCCGAGCACGCGCTTCTGGCCGAGCGGTGCCGCCAGCAGCAGCTCGCGCAGGTTGTCGGCAAAGACGCGCACCGCCTCGGTGTCGGCCTTCTTCTTCGACTCCAGCCGCGCCTCGGTCTCCATGCTCGCCGAGAGCAGGCGCTTGTAGCTGTCGGCCGCCGCCAACTTCATCTGCGCCGTGCAGGCGTTGCCGCCGCGGACAAAAAGGTTCTCCAAAATCTGGATGGCGGTTTCCTCCGGCGGCTGGATGCGCATGAGCAGGAAACCCTCCTTTTCCCCGCGACGAATGGCGAGCATGCGGTGGCTGGGGATCGACTTGAGCGGCTCGCTCCAGTCGAAGTAGTCGCGGAACTTCTGAGCGTCGGCCTCGCTGTCCTTGCCGAACATGACCTTGGACACCACCGTGCCCTGCTCGGCGAAGAGCTTGCGCAGCCCGGCACGCGCCTCGGCGTGGTCGCTGATGCGCTCGGCGAGGATGTCGCGCGCGCCGGCCAGGGCGTCGGCGGCGTCCTTGACGCGCAGCTCCTCGTTCTCGTGGTCCGGGTTGACGAACTTGGCGGCCTCGCCATCGAGGTCAATGCCCGAGACGGTGAGGTTCGCCTCGATGAAATCGGCCAGCGGCTCCAGGCCCTTTTCCTTGGCGATGGTGGCGCGCGTGCGCCGCTTCGGCCGGAACGGCGCGAAGATGTCCTCCAGGCTGTTGAGCGTCTCGGCCTTGTCGATCTTCGCGCGCAGGACCTCGGTCATCAGCTTGCGCTCCTCGAGCGACTTGACGATGGCGGCGCGGCGGTCGTCGAGGGCGACCAGCTGTTCCATGCGCTCCTTGACGTTCTGGATCTGCACCTCGTCGAGCGAACCAGTGGCCTCCTTGCGGTAGCGGGCAATGAAGGGGATGGTGGCGCCGTCGGCGAAGAGTTTGGCGGTGGCGCCGACCTGGATGGCGCGCAGGCCGAGTTCCTTGGCGACGCGTTCGACGTGGGCGATGTTGAGATTGAGTTCGTTGGCGGCGGACATGCGGGAAAGCGGGGGTTGGGATGGGCGCGACCGGACGCGCGGGGTTGGGTCTCCTGTCCTAGCAAGCGCGCCCCGCGCCGGCAACCTTCGAGGGCGCGATGAGCGAAACTTTTGTCGGCGCTTGCCGCTTGACTTCACCCCACCCCCAGTTCCAAACGCAGACACCCAGCCACGCGAGTTTGCCAGAGCTCCAGGGGACTGGAGCACTCCAGGGCCGCTGGCACGGCAGCCCATGGCTCGCACGAAGGTCGCGGAGCGCACGGACGTCCGGGGGACAGATAAAGGGACAGACGCTTTGTTGCACTCGTGGACTTCGTGAACTCCGTGCAAGCTGGCTTGGAACCTCTGTTATGAGCGTCTTATCAGCGGTTAAAAAGCCAGTTTGGAACCACGCGATCAAGAAACGATGCGTTATTCCCCGACCAGCGGGTTCCAAACGCGTTCGAAGCCCCAGCCTTGAAAGTCCTTCACATTCGTCGTGGCGAACTGGGTCACCCCGGCGTGACGGAGGGTGAGGGCGAGCCGGGCGTCGAAGATCCGCCGGCGGGCGAAGTCGCGGGTTCCGGCCAGCGACCAGACCTGATCCATGACAGGCGCGTTTTCGATGCGCATGACGTTGGGAATCTTCCAGTAGGAAGTCACCAGGTCCCTGGCTGCGGCGGGCGACAGCGGCTCGGCCATGACGACGGGATTGCGGAGGTGCACGTACAACTCGACCAGCACACAGTCGGTCAGGGCCACCCGCACCGAGGGCACGCCGAAGTGCTGGCGCAGAAACCTCACCGCGGCTCCATGGCCTGCCGAGCCAGGGTTGAGCGAATGCAGCAGCAGATTCGTGTCGATGCCAATCATTCCCCGAGGCGGCAGAGTTCTTCGTGTTCGGCGAGGGCCTTGAAATCGAGTCGGTCAAACTCCGCGGCAAAGGCCTCGCGCTTCAGCACCGGCAGTTCCCAGCCCGCAGGAGCCGGCTGCACGGGGTAGGCGGTCGCCATGTATTCCAGTCCCCGGCGCACCACCTCGGCAAAGGACCACTCCCGCTGAGCGGCAATGGCCTTGGCCTGATGGTACAGTTGATCCGGAAGCTGGACCTGCGTCTTGATCATGATGGCATTTTGCCATCGGTGGTATTTTTGTCAAGGACAACCCCCCGCCGCGCCCGTGCGCCCGCCTCCCCCTGGAGAAAAATTCGATAAAGGGACAGACACTTTATAAACTCCAAGGCATCGTTCGTTCATGCCACTCCGCGGGCTTCATGTCCTCCGTGCGAAACTTTTTTTGGAAACGTGGGTGTCGCAGAGGCAGAAGGACCACGAAGATCACGAAGGGGGCAGGGTGCATCCGGCTGAGCGGCCTGAGCGGTTCTTCCGGTTTTTCTTGACGGGAATTCCCGCCTGCAAAATCCTCCTTTCATGCAGGAATATCAGGGGCGAATTTTGCCCACTTGGGCTGTCTTTGACCTGTTCAAGCTGCGCGCTGCCGTAACAAGCTAAGGCAACGCGTTGTGTAATTCTACTGTTGAACTAAAAATATGCTACCGCCTGACCCTCGATATACCGCTATCATCTGGATGATTGCTGTGGCGATATTTGTGGCAACATGTTTTTGCAAACCAAATAGGGTTTCGCGCATCTTACAGATTGTTTCATTAGTAACACTCTCATGGTCCTCATATCAGGTGGGCAGAGCAGGCCAGTGGATCTCTTCACTCTCAAGCCATACTCGTTACGTAAAAAGCATCATGCGCGAGATGTCAGAGCTTCCTGCCAGTGAGGCGAAGGACCGGATTATGGTTCTGAAAACGGACTTTGAGTTTCCGCTTTATCCCGACGAGGAATAAATATGCGAACGCTGGCGTCCAGCGCACCCCTGCCCGTCGTCACGCCAGATGCTGCATCCGCGTCCGATCCGCCGCGCATCCTGGCATTCACTCTCATTCGGTCGGGCCGGTGGACCGAGACATCCGCTGCCCTGAGCTGCAACTACGCTGACTCAGGATTTGTGGACCAAATCCCCTTCGACATACTGGTGGATGAGTCCTGAAATCAGAGACTGGTAGGGCACGCCCTTGGCGGCCGCCACGCGTTGAATGCCCACCATGTCGCGCTCGGACAGTCGGATGTTGATCCGACGGTCCTTGCGGAAGGTGTTGTCGGCGGCGGCGCTCAGGGTTTTGAGCAGTCTAGGGC
>JAEYYS010000481.1 GCA_023428335.1 Verrucomicrobiota bacterium
ATCCTCGAGCCCCCCGCGGCCAAACCCGAACCCCAGGCGGAACAAGCCGCAGCCCCCGCGCCAACAACCTCTGCCCCGCAGCCTTCCACCGCGCCAGTGCAGCCGCTCACCACCTGGAATGCCAGCCGCGGCCTGACCCCGGACCAGGGGCTGTACCGCAACCAGTACTTCCATGAGGCCGAGTGTTTCGAATGCGGCCAGCGCTCCCAGGTCAGCCGCGCCCAACGCTCGGTCACCTGCAGCCGCTGTGGTGCCGCCATCCCGATGGATGACGTTGAGATCAGCCACGCCGTTCAGCGCGCCATCCGCACCCGCGGCGACGTCATGATCCGTCGCAACGGCATCGTCACGGCCGACCAACTCGAGTGCAAAGACCTGCGCTGTTACGGCCTGCTCGAAACCAACGTCAAGGCCAGTGGTGACGTCATCCTGCGCACCAGCGGCACCCTGCTTGGAGCCATCCAATGCCGGCGCCTGCTCATCGAAAAGGGTTCCGACATCACCTTCCTCAATGAAGTGCAGGCCGCCCAGATCGAGGTGCACGCGCGCGTCACCGGTTCTCTCGTCGCCAGCGGTTCCCTGCTCATCGGCGCCACCGGCGCGGTGAACGGCGATGTCACCGCCAGTTCCGTCTCCATCCAACCCGGCGGTGAACTCAACGGCGCCATGAACATCGTCCGCGCCAAGCCTGCCCTGTGACAGGAGCCTGGAGGCACCGATGTTGGTGCCAATTGTTCCTTGTTCACCACTCTCCACCCGCGGGGTCACTGCCCCCGCCTACAGCGCCCCACTCCTCAGTCCGCCAACTTTGGGTTGCACGACACGCGAAACCGGCTTTTGGAATTCCCCCACTCCCACCCCTCTTCCCCATGTCCGACATCGCCCTCGCCCGAGGTGAAAAGTTTCTCCAGGAAAACGCCGCCAAGGAAGGCGTCGTCACCACCGCCAGCGGCCTGCAATACAAGATCGTCCGCGAGGGCGAAGGCCGCCGCCCGACCGCCAGCGACACCGTCGTCGTTCACTACCGCGGCACGCTGATCGACGGCACTGAGTTCGACAGCTCCTACAAGCGCGGTGAACCGATCGAGTTCCCGCTCAACCGCGTCATCGCCGGCTGGACCGAAGGTGTCCAGCTCATGCAGGAAGGCGCCGAGTTCCGCTTCTTCATCCCCTCCAAGCTCGCCTACGGCCCGCGCGGCGCCGGCCGCGACATCGGCCCGAACGAGGCGCTCATCTTCGACGTCGAGCTGCTCGAGGTGGTCTGATCCGGCCTTGCCAACCGCGCCCGCCGGCGCATTCGTATCCCGTCCATGGCCATCAAGATCGATCCCTCGCTGCACAAGGAGAAAAAGCCGGACTGGATCCGCGTGAAACTGCCGCGCGACCCGGTCTTCTGGAGCACCAAGGCGCTGGTCGCCGACCTGAAGCTGCACACCGTCTGCGAGGAGGCCCAGTGCCCGAACCGCTGGGAGTGCTGGAGCCAGGGCACGGCCACCTTCATGATCGCCGGCGACCGCTGCACGCGCGCCTGCGGCTTCTGCGCGGTGAAGACGGCCAAACCCTTTGCGCTCGAGGCCGATGAACCGCAGCGCGTCGCCGAGGCCACCAAGCGCCTCGGCCTCAACCACATCGTCATCACCGCGGTGGCGCGCGACGACGTCGCCGACGGCGGCGCCGAGCATTTTGCCCGCACCATCGAAGCCGTGCGCGAGGCCGTGCCCGGCATCACCATTGAGATCCTCGTGCCGGACTTCAACGGCAAGGACGACGCCCTTGAGGTGGTCATGAAGGCCCGCCCGCACATCTTCAACCACAACCTGGAAACGGTCGAACGCCTGACGCCGCTGGTCCGCAGCCGCGCCCAGTACCAGCGCAGCCTGCACGTGCTCAAGCGCGCCAAGGAAATGGCCGCAGAAGCCGGCACCAAGTGCGCCACCAAGAGCGGCCTCATGCTCGGCCTGGGCGAAACCGAACCAGAACTGTTCCAGGCCATGGACGACCTGCTCGAACACGGCGTCACCGTGCTCACCCTTGGCCAGTACCTGCGCCCTTCGGAGCAGCAGCTGCCAGTCGTCGAGTACGTCCATCCCGACACCTTCGAGAACTACAAGCAGATCGCCCGCAACAAGGGCTTCCGCCACGTCGCCAGTGCCCCGCTTGTGCGCAGTTCCTACCACGCTGCGGATTTCAAGCCGGAATTGGATTTGTAGGACGGTTCGAGGTTTGCCGGTGCGGAGGACCGATTCCACCCAGGAAACCACGGCCCCGGCGCAGCGGGGCCCTACCGCCGTCATTCGCCCTTCGTCATCGCCCTCCACACCCGGGGCAGGCGCGTCTCGATGAGCTTTCTACCCACCGCCGGCAAGCCCTCCGCCCGCAGCGGCACGTTGACGGTGTCCTCGCGCTCCAACTGCCCGGGCAGGCGCCCATACTTGAAGTCGCGGTCAAGCCCGCCGTCGGGGGCCAACTTCAAATCGGTGCCATCGGGATGGGCAACCGACAAATAAAAAGCATGCTCCTGCAGTCGGCCGCGTTCGCCGGGTTTGAGACGCAGGCCGGCGCGCGCCAATTCGCGAAAAAGCTCGCGCGCGGTCCACTCGGCCGGGTCGACGTAGGCGAGGCGGTCGCTCAGCAGCGGCGCAAAGGCCGGGTCGGCACGCAGGGCGGCAAAGGCGGCATCGAGTTCGGCGCGTGCCAGCGGATAGTGCGTGCAGCCGAGCACGAGCGTGCCGAGTTTCTGCCCGGGCTGGTCGCGTCGCAGGGTCTCCAGCAGCGCCCGCGCCTCCTGCGCGGCGCAGTCGGCCACACTCTGCGTGAAGGCGGGATCCCCCTCGATGATGCCCGCGAGCGCGGCGCTGCCGTGCTGGGCAATCCCCGGCACGGCACGACCCGCGCGCCCCAAGGTGCCCTCGATCAGCCGCGGATACGCACCACTGGCGCAGGTGCCGACCGTGGCCAGCACGCCCACCGCTTCAGGGCGGTCGCCCGCAGCGAGCACACCACGCGCGCCGGCCTCGACCACCCCCACCACGATCACCGGCAGACCCCAGGCGCGGAAGGCCGCGCGCAAATCCTCCAGGCCATAGGCAGTGGCGGTGTTGCAGGCAATGACCACCGCCTTCACCGGCGGCTTGTCGAAGCGAAAGGCACGGCCGTCATGCCAGCGCCGGCCGAGCAGGAAAACCGCGTCCTTGAGGATGAGTTCGCGCAGGTAGTCGGTGCGACCCGCCGCCGGGTAGTTGCCGTAGGGCATGTTGGCCTGGTCGCCCAGATACACAAAGCGCTCCTGGGCGAAGTCCGGCACGCCATCGGCCCCCGGTTGCAGATTCGTGTTGTTGAAGGCGTCGAGCGACAAAATCGCTTCGAGCACGGTGAGACCGCCGATGCCGGAATCGAAGACCCCGATGGGCAGGTCGCGCAGATCGTCTTTGTAAGCGGCATGCTCGAACGACACCGGCGCCAGGCCATCGGCGTGGGCGGCGGCATGGTCCACCACCCGCTGCACCACCTCATCGGCAGCCGCAGAACTGAGCAGGAGGGAGAGGCAGAGGAAACCCAGCGCACGCATGGTGCCAGTCCAACACGACCGCTGGCTGTCGTCAATCCGGAAGGACCGCGCAGCGAAATCGTGGGCGCGTTGGCCACAACGCGGGCTTGAGGAGCACAGCGCTGGGAGCCGAGGCAAGGAATCGCAAATCTCGGTTCTCGGTTCTCGGTTCTCGGTTCGCCGTTTGGCGTGAGAGCCACGGCCCCGGCGCAGCGGAGCCCTACCCTCCCCACTCCCCACTCCCCACTCTCAACCTCCGCCCAGGGCGCCCGCCCTAGCCGCGGCGGAACAACCCTTTCAGCCGCCCAAACAGCCCGCGCTTGGCCTCGGGCGCCAGGCGGGCGGCGGGATCGGGTTCCACGGTCGGCAAGGGGGTGGTCGCCTGCCAGCCACCACCGAGAGCTTTGACCAGGGCGACGCTGGCCGCCAGACGCTGACCGGCGGTCTGCGCCGTGGCGCGCTGCATCGCCAGCGCCGTGCGGTTCGCTTCGATGACGTCGAGGTAGGGGCTGGTGCCCGCCTCGTAACGGGTTTTCGCCAACGCGGCAGCGCGTTCGGCACTGCTGCGCGCGCGCTGCTGGGCCTCGTGAGCGACCGCGAGATGGCGGATCGCCGACAGGCTGGTTTCGACATCGGCGACGGCGGAGAGAAAGGCTTGGCGCCAGCCGGCCAGGGCCTCATCGTGGACCGCGCGCGCCTTCTCCAGGTTGAAGCGGTTTTTACCACCGGCAAACAGCGGCACGCTCAGGCTTGGACCGTAGCTCCACATCACCGAGGCCGGTTGCAGCAGGGCATCGAGTTCCATGCTTTGGTAGCCGCCGCGCCCCAGCAGGCGCAGGCTGGGGAAAAACTGCGCCCGGGCGACCCCGATGCGTGCGGTGGCGGCGGCGAGGGCGCGCTCGGCCTGGGCGATGTCGGGGCGGCGCTCAATCAGGTCGCTGGGCAGACCGGCTGGCAGCGACGGCGGCGCGGGCGGTGCCGAGCCGATCGGCAGGCGGAAGATCGCCGCATTGCTGCCGGTGAGGATGGCCAGGACATTTTCCAACTGGTCGCGCCGCGCCTGCAGGGTGGAAATCTCCGCCTCGGCGCTGGCCACCTCGGCCTCGGCCTGGGCCTGCTCGAGTTCGCTGCCGGCCCCGGCGCGCACGCGCGCCTGGGCAATTTTGAGGGCCTCGCCGCGCAGGGCGACCGCCTCGCGCACGAGCCGGATTTCCTGATCGAGCGCGCGCAGTTGAAAGTAGTTCGACGCCACTTCGGCCTGGATGCCGAGCAGGACATTGTGCACCGCATCGGCCGCGGCCACGGCATCGGCACGCGCACCCTCGTTGGCGCGGCGGATCTTGCCCCAGAGATCCAGCTCCCAGCCGAAATCGGCCATGGCGTTGTAGGCCGGGCCGTCATAACGCAGGCCGTTGAGCGGGATCGGCGAGGGCTGATTCTCCGAGGTGCGCTGGCGGTCGGCACTGAGCGGCAGGCTGAGCGTCGGCAGGTAGTCGCCACGCGCCACGCGCGCCGCCGCACGCGCCTGTTCAAAGCGGGCCAGCGCCGCCTTCAAATCCTGGTTGGCGGCACCGGCGCGCCCCATCAAGTCGTTGAGCTTGGCATCGCGAAACACCTTCCACCACTCGCCCTTCGGCAAATGGGCGGCCGGATTCGCCGGTCGCCAAGTGACGCCCTTGAACTGGGGTGGCACGGCGGTGTCGGGCCGCTGGTAATCGGGACCGACCTGGGCGGTCGCGGCCGTGGCGGCGAGGAGAAGGATCAGGAAGCGCATGGGAACGTGGGGCTAGGTTAATGCACCTGCGGCTTTTTGCCGAGCTTCATCATCAGCACATAAAAAACCGGGGTCAGGAAGAGACCGAGCAGGGTGACGCCGATCATGCCGGCAAACACGGCCGTGCCCATGGCACGCCGCATCTCGGCACCGGCGCCCGTGCTGATGACGAGCGGGTACACGCCGGCAATGAAGGCGATCGACGTCATCAGGATCGGGCGCA
>JAEYYS010000485.1 GCA_023428335.1 Verrucomicrobiota bacterium
CTGCTCGACTTCTTCACGTCGCACCCTCTGGCCAAGTCCTGGTTCTGTCGGTAGCGAATCGCGAGGCACGCGGATCTGACCTGAGCTGGCGAAATCTTTCTCCCCACCATCTTCCTACCCCCCTTCTGCCCGGTGCCAGACCCGTGAAGGCAGAAACATGGAGGGTAGAAAGATACAGGAGAGGCTGTGCCGGCAGCAGCGTACTCCGGGACTTCAGACCGTCGCGAGATGGCCGACCGTTCGCGGGCTGAAGCCCGGGAGTACTTTGCCAAGCCCCGCCCCAAATGCCCGTTTGCGTCCGGGCCGGGCGGGGGCATCTTGGGGTTTCGTGACTCTTCTCCAGGACAGGCATCTGCAGACCGGCCTCGCGGGATCGTTGCTGATTCACGCGTTGCTGCTCGTGCTGTTTGTCGGCGCCCTGCAAACCGAGGCGGCGCGGCGCCTGCTCGAACAAAGCCTGCCGAGGCCGGCCCCACCGCCGGAACCCGAGGTGACCCTGCTCTTCCCCGCCCAGCTCGAGGTCGTGCCGCCGAAGCCGAAGGCCTACATCCGCACAACCCAGAATGAGGCGTCGTCCACCAAGCCCAAGAACGCCGCCTTTCAGTCCGATCGCGACACGGTCGCCGCCAGCGCCAAGCCGGCCGTGCCGGGCGCGACCCTGCCGATGCCGACGCTCGACGGCACGGCGCCCGACATCCGGGAGCTGGCCGACCGCGACCACCGCGACGGCGAGATCAAAAACGATTCGGCACCGGTGTCGCCCATCGCCCAGGCGCAGATGCTGCCGCCGCCCACGCCGAGCCCGCCGCCGGCGGTTGCTTCCGCGCCGCCCGAGGTGGTCAAGGCCATTCCCCTGCCCGACCCGATGACGCGCCTGCTCGAGCAGGCCGACCGTGAATCGCCGCGCCTGGCGATGGACAGCCCGCCCGAGGCGGCGCCGCAGATGCGGGCACCCGAACCGGCCGGCCCGCAGGTGCGTGCCCCGGCCGCCGAGGCGCCGCCACCCGTGGTCAAGGCCATCCCCGTGCAGGATCCGGTCGCCAAGGCGACACCGCGACCCGAGCGCGACGCCTTCTCGCCCTTCACCCGCACCAGCAAGACCGACGGCTCGATCCTCAACCCCGGCGCCAATGCCGTCGATGCCGAGGCCACACCGCTCGGCCGCTACATGCGCCAGGTCACCGGTGCGGTCGAACGCAAGTGGCACCTTTACGTCCGCCTGGCCAAGGACTCGGTGAACTTCGGGCGCGTGCGTTTCCGCTTCTACGTGGACCCGCGCGGCACGCCGCAGGACCTGACCATTCTGTCCGACGCGCGCGACGCCGACCCGCGAATGCGGGAATTGACCTTGCGCGCCATCCTGGATGCGCAAATACCTCCGATTCCGCCCGACCTGATGCCGACGCTGGACGACGGGAGGGTGAAAATCGAGTATGAAGCCATTGTTTACTGAACTGCCCGTCCTGCTGCTGGCGGCGGAGCCTGCACCGCGCAGCACCCTCTCGCTCATCGGCGAATTCCTCGCCACCGGCGGCGGGGTGATGTTCCTCATCGTGCTTTGTTCGATGGCCGCGGTCACCGTCATGATCTCGGTCTGGCTGCGCCTGCGCGACCGCTTTGTCATGCCGCATGCCATCGCCACCCAGCTGCGCGCGCTGCCGGACTACGCCGACAAGGGCGACATCAAACCGCTGCAGGAATTCCTCGAGCGCGACAACTCCCTGCTGGCGCGCCTGGGGGCCAAGGCGATCAGCGGCAGCTTTGCCTCGCGCGAGGAATGCGTCGAAACGATCTCCGCGCGCGCCAAGGAGGAACTGCACCACCTCGAGCGCGGCGTCTCGGTGCTGGAGGCCATGGTCACGGTCGCGCCTCTGCTCGGTCTGATGGGCACGACGGTGGGTCTGGTCGGCATGTTCACCGCCTTCGGCGGCGAGGCCGGCCCCGACACCGTCGAGGTCGCGCGCGAGATCGGCGTCGCCCTGCGCTGCACCATCGCCGGCCTGTTCGTGGCGGTGCCGTCGGTCGTCGCCCACACCTACTTCGTGCGCCGGCTCGACAGCATTGCCGTGCGCATGGAATCCATCCTGCATGAGACCATCCAGACCTTCTTCGCCCACTTCGAGGTGAAGCGGCTCTCCAGCCCATGAACCTGCGCCCGCGCCGCCGACCGGTCCCAGCGATCCCCATCGTGTCGCTTGTCGACATCATGGTGATCCTGCTCATTTTCTTTGTCGCCACGACGACCTTCCGCAAGGACCGCGCCCAGGTGAAGATCACCCTGCCCGAGGCCAAGCAGGTCGGTGAGAACGTGCCGGTTCAGGAGGTGCGCAAGGCGATCACGGTGACCAAGGACCAGAAGCTGTTTCTCGACGGCCAGCCGGTGACCGCCGAGACCCTCGCCGAGGCGCTCACCCGCCTGCGCCGTGAGCAGCCCCAGGCCAAGCTCGAGCTGGAGGCCGACACCGAAACCGCGCTCGGCGTGCTGATGCAAGTCTGGGATGCCCTGCGTAGCGCCGGCTACTCGGTCAACGACGTGCCCGCGCGCATCCAGCGCGCCCAACCCTGATGCCCATGAAAGCCACCCTCGACCTCCGCTTCACCACCGGCAACAGCCCGCTTGGGCCGATGCTGGTCGCCACCACCGCCCGCGGCGTCTGCGCCCTGCTGCTCGGCGACGAGGCCTGCACCGCCAGCCTGCAGGCACGGTTTCCGCAGGCGCGCCTGAGCGAGGACGCCAAGGGCCTGACGCCGCTGCTGAAGCGCGTGCGCGACTGGCTGGCGCAGCCGGCCGGAGCGCTGGAACTGGAGCTTGATCTGCAGGGCACAGCCTTTCAGCGGCGCGTCTGGCAGGCGCTGCAAAAGATTCCCTCCGGGACGACGCTCAGTTACGCCGATCTCGCCCGTCGCCTGCGCCTGCCAACCGCGGCGCGCGCGGTCGCCAGCGCCTGCGCGCGCAACCCGGTGGCGCTGGCCGTGCCCTGCCACCGTGTCGTGCGCAGCGACGGTGGCCTGGCGGGTTACCGCTGGGGTGTGGAGCTGAAGCGCAAGCTGGTGGCTAGCGAAGCGGCGCTCGTGGAGTGAGGGTGGGCGCTTCGCTGGGTCAAGCCTGACGCAAGAACCGCAGTGCGGTTGACCAATCCCAAGGGACTTGTAGATGGCAGTCCAGGGATGCCATCATGCCGATCCCGCCTTTTGGCAAAGGCGCCTACCGGCAGCCCTCAGCCCGCCACCGGCAGCAGTTCGATCTTCTGCACGTCGAGCACCGCGCTCTTGACCTTGTTGAGCGGATCGACGACGAGGCGGGTCTTGCCGGACTGGGGCAGCTCGAGCACGCCGACCTCGACCGGCTGCCATTTCTGGAAGCCGCCGGTGTCCTGGGTGGTGAATTTCAGCGTCTGCTCGCCGAGGCGCAGTTCGACCT
>JAEYYS010000490.1 GCA_023428335.1 Verrucomicrobiota bacterium
AACGAGGACTTCAATCGCTACCCGCGCACGCTTGACGCGGATCTCGCGATCTGCGCCGCGGCCGGCGCCGACCTGGTCTTCGCGCCGCCGGTCGATGAGGTCTACTCGCCCGACCGCAGCATTCAGGTCAGCGAAAGCCGGCTCTCGCGCGTGCTCTGCGGTGTCAGTCGCCCCGGGCACTTCGACGGCGTCTGCACGGTGGTGGCGAAACTCTTCAACCTCGTCCAGCCCGATGACGCGGTCTTTGGCAAAAAGGATTACCAGCAGCTCGCCATCCTGCGCCGGCTGGTGCGCGACCTCGATTTTCCCGTGCAACTGCACGGCCTCGACACCGTGCGCGAAGCGGACGGCCTGGCACTCAGCTCGCGCAACCGCTACCTCAGCGCCGAGGAACGCGCCCAGGCACCGGCCCTGCAGGCGGCGCTGCAACAGGCGCGAGCCGCCTGGCAAGGCGGGGTCAGCGAGCCGGAGACCTTGCTGGCCGGCGTGCGCAACCACCTCGCCGCCGCGGCACCGCTGGGGCGGATCGATTACGCCGCGCTGGTGAACCGCCACACGCTGGAACCGCAGCCCCAGGCCGATGCCGAGGGATTGTTCGCCCTGGCGGTGTTTTTCGGGCGCGCGCGCTTGATCGACAATCTGGAACTCGCCTGAGCCATCACAGCGTGCCACCGGCGACAAAGTCCGGCATGAGACGGTGTTGGCTGCGCGTGCGCACGCCCTCGGCCAGGCGCAGCACCTGCCTCGCCACCGTGGCCGCCCAGCGCCGTGGATCGCTGACGTAGCGCGCCGGCGCCGGCATGGCATGAGCGAGAAAGGCATCGCCATCGCGCGCGATCAGCGCCACGTCGCGCGGCACGCGCAGGCCCTCGCCGAGCAGGCCGGTCAGTACGGTGAGGGCGTGGACGGAGCGACCCACCACCAAGGCGTCGGCAGCCTCGCGACCCGCGCAGGCGCTGCGCACCAGTCGGCACAGACCGGCCGGACTGCCGTCGTGACGCAGCACGCGCGCCGTCGGGAAGCCTTCGAGAAAACCCTCGGCACTTTCGGCGTCGCCCGGCGCCGCGGTGTCGGGCAGCAGCAGCACGGGGCGCCGACGACCCTTCGCGCGCAGCAGGCCGGCGGCGTGGCGGCAGACCGCGCGGTAGTCGAGATCGACGGAGGGCAGGTCGACACCCGTCGCGGCCGACCCGGCCACCAAGGCCGGCAGGCCGCGCGCGGCAAAGGCCCGCTGCAGGGCCTCCGGCGCTAGATGCAGAATCCAGACACCGCCCGGGTGGCTGCGCTCCAGATGTCCCAGTGCGCGGGCGCCGCGGCTCGTGGAAATCGTCGGCCGCACCACCAGTTCCAGCGCATGACCGGCGGTGGCGAGGCGCTCGCGCAGTTCATCCAACCAGCAGACGGTCAGCGGCGGCATCTCACGCAGCGGCACCGGCGTCAGCACGCGCACGACGCAGGGCTGTGCGGTGGGATGCCGGCCGCCGCGCAGCACGCGGGTCGGCAGGCCCTGGCGACGTTCCAGCCAGCCTTCATCCTCCAGGGTGTCGAGCGCGGCGCGCAGGGTGGGGCGACTCACTCCCAGCCGCTCCGCCAGCAGTCGTTCCCCGGGCAGGCGCTCGCCCCATGCACCGTTTTCGATCTCGGCGCGCAGCACGGCGGCGGCCTGGCTGCTCAGGGAGGGGCGCGGGATACGGGTGGGCATGTGGCAAAAACGCATCTGGCTTGCCACTGGTCAAGACAACTAACCAGTAAATCCGCGGGGCGGTGAACGTTGAGGGGGATGTGATCGCCGACCTGTTCCGCCGCCTCTGCACCGTCGTCCTGCTTGCCACCCCCATGGCTGGAGCCGCCGAACCCTTCCTGGAAAAACAGGATCTGTTCACGGTGGGCGACGACCCCGCCTACCAGCTCTACCACATCCCGGGCATTGTCGTCACCGCCCGCGGCAGCGTGCTGGCCTGGTGCGAGGCGCGCAAGCGCGCGGCCGGCGTCAGCGACTGGGATGACATCCGCCTGCTGCTGCGCCGCAGCACCGACGACGGCCGCACCTGGAGCGCCCCGCGCAGCATCGCCCGGGTCGACGGACCCAAGCGCAAGAACCCCTTCGCCCTGCGCATGAAAAACGTCGATCCCAACGATGTGACCTACAACAATCCGGTCCTCATCGCCGACCGCGACGGCACGGTGCACATGCTCTTCTGCCTGGAGTACGAGCGGGTGTTTTACCAGCGCAGCGGCGACGACGGCATCACCTGGAGTTCGCCGGTGGAGATCACCGCCTGCTTCGACGCCTTCAAGAAGGACTATGCCTGGAAGGTGCTCGCCACCGGGCCCAACCACGGCATCCAGCTCAAGAGCGGCCGCCTGGTGGTGCCGGTCTGGCTGTCGACCGGCGAGGGCGGCAACGCCCATCGGCCGAGCGTCACCGCCACCGTCTTCAGCGATGACGGCGGCCGCACCTGGCAGGCGGGCGAGATCGCCGTGCCCTGCACGGACACCTGGATCAATCCGAACGAGACCGTGGCGGTCGAACTCGCCGACGGCCGTGTCATGCTCAACGTGCGCAGCGAGTCGAAGGCGCACCGCCGATTGGTGACGACGAGTCCCGATGGCGCGACGAACTGGAGCGAGCCAAAGTTCGATCAGGCCCTGCTTGAACCGATCTGCATGGCAGGGCTGGTCCGCTACGATCATGGCGGCCAGAGGCTGCTGCTGTTCTCGAATCCGCACAACCTGGAAGGCGGCCGTGGCGGCGAACCCGAGCCGGGCAAGAGTCGCGCGCGCAAAAACCTCAGTGTCAAGATCAGCCGCGACGAGGGCGCGACCTGGCCGGTGAACCGTCTGCTGGAAGACGGTCCGAGCGCCTACTCGGATCTGGCGGTGACACCGGCCGGCACGATCCTGTGTTTCTACGGCGCCGGCTCCAAGCTCAGCTTTTCCGGTTCTTCGCTCCGCCTGGCCCGCTTCAATCTGGCCTGGCTGGAACAGCAGCCTTGACGATTCCCCTGCTTTTTGACCACCCTTGCCCACCATGAAATTCGCCCCACTGGCCCTGCTTGCCTTCGCCCTCAGCTCTGCTGCCGGGGAAGGTCCCGACCTGCCGTTGCTCGATCTCTCCGGCGATACCGCCCGCCATGTCGTCATCGCCCAGGGCACGCCCGAGGTGTATCAGGGCCATCCCACCACCGTGACCCTGCCCGATGGTCGCACCATCTTCTGCGTCTGGTGCATCAACCACGGCGGTGCGGCCGGTCCGATGGCGCGCAGCGACGACGGCGGCCGCACCTGGACGCGGCTCGATGCGCAACTGCCGCCCGGCTTCGCCACCCATCAGAATTGCCCGAGCATCTACCGATTGGTCGGTCCCGACGGCAAGGCGCGCCTGTGGGTTTGGTCGGCCGCCCTCGGCAAGCGCGGTGGTCCCGGCATGCCCTCCATCCTCAGCGAGGACGAGGGCAAAACCTGGCGCGAGATGCCGCCGCTGAACTTCCCCTGCGTGATGACCTTCAGCAGCTTGGTCCAGCTCAAGGACGGCCGCTACCTCGGCCTCTACCACAAGGGTCCCGGCGGTGCCGACAAGGCGCCGCTTGAAGTGCTGCAAACGATCACTGCCGACGGCGGCTTCACCTGGTCGGAACCGCGCGTCGTCGCCGCGGTCGAGGGCAAGAACCCCTGCGAACCGTTTGTGTTTCGCTCGCCCGACGGCAGCGAACTCTGCTGCCTGATGCGCGAGAACACCCACAAGGGTCGCAGCCTGATGATGTTTTCGACCGATGAGGGCGCGACCTGGAGCCGGCCGGTCGACACCAACTGGGGCCTTAGCGGCGACCGCCACATCGGCGTGGCCACCGGCGACGGCCGCTGGCTCTTCGCCTTCCGCGACCAGGCCCCGGGCAGCCCGACCAAGGGCCATTTCGTCGCCTGGGTCGGCAGCTACGACGACCTCAAGCACGGCCGCCCCGGCCAGTATCGCGTCAAACTCCTGCACAGCCACGCCAGCCGCGTCGGTGACTGCGGTTACCCCGGCGTCGAACGCCTCGCCGACGGCACGCTGGTCATCACCACCTACCTCAAGTACCGCCCCGGTCCGGAGAAGCATTCGGTCGTCAGCCTGCGCCTGACGATGGCGGAACTGGATGTTCTGGCTGGGAAATGAGGGCATGCCGGTCTCAGGGAACAGAAAAACGTGACCTCCCCAGTCTGGGGGCGACTTGATTCCAAAAAAGCAGCTTCTCCATGTGTGGTGGCGGAGCCAGCGCGCGTTGGCATGCCTTCATGCAACGCTTTTGCTTTCTCTCACTCCTCGCCGCCGTCACGGGCATGCTCGCCGCTCAAGAGGTGCCCGCCGTTTCCAGTTCTCAGCCACTGCCGCCGTTGCCGGAGGGCGCGTTCACCCTGGTCGTCATTCCCGACACGCAGTCCTATCGCGGACGTGGTTGCAAGGCCACGCCCGACAGCACCGAGCCGGTCAGCAACGTCAACCTTGGCGCCCAGATCGACTGGATTCTCGCCAATCGACAGAAACAGAATGTGGTTTTTGTCACCCACGTTGGTGACATCGTCGACCGCAACACGCCTGAGCAGTGGGCGGTGGCGAAGCAGCAGCTCGATCGTCTGCGCGGGGTTCTGCCCTTTGCCCTGACGGTCGGCAATCACGACATGACCAGCCGGGGCGACGCGCGTCTGTTTCAGCAGCATTTTCCGGCGGCGAGCTTTGCCGGCGAACCCTGGTATCTGGGCAGTTACGAGCACGACCGCGCGGATCGCCACGTCTCGCGCGACAACGTCAACAGCGCGCAGATTTTCAGCGCCGGCGGCCTCGATTTTCTGCATCTGAGTTTGGAATGCAATGCGCCCGACGACGTGCTCGCCTGGGCCGGGGATCTGCTCGAACGCCATGCAGGGCGGCGCGCCATCATCACCACGCACATGGATCTCGGCATTGTGAAGAAGCCGAAAACAGCGGAGGGGTTCATTCATGATCCGAAAGGGCGGATGAACTGGAGCAAGATCCACGGTGACCACGGCAATACCGGGCAGCAGATGTGGGACAAGCTGTACCGGCGGCATGCCAACCTGCATTTTGTCCTCAGCGGCGACCAGAGCCGCGTCACCGCCCTGCGTCGCGAGGACCGCGCCGATGACGGGCATGTCGTGCATGCCCTGCTGAGCGATTACATGAGTCAGCCGGTTCTGCGCCTCATGCGGATTCTGCCGCAGGAAGACCGGGTTGACGTCCTGACTCTGGAGGTGTCGAAGGAACAGCTTGTGGAAGCCACCCGGCATGTGCCCGAGGCGGCGGCACACGCCTTTTCCCTGCCGTATCGCATGCGGCAGTGAGGGCGTTTGGAAAGCAGGGCGCGGTACAGGCGGTTATCGTCTGCCGGTTTCCAGCATTCGTGC
>JAEYYS010000341.1 GCA_023428335.1 Verrucomicrobiota bacterium
GGCCACTCACGGTCGCCGCCTGCGGTCTGGCCCTGCTGCTGCCCTCGGCCGCCTTCGCCGCCCTGCGCCCCGCCAGCGCGGAGCGGGTCGATGACCTGCACATCGTCACGGCTCCCGACATCCGCGCTTACACCGCCGCCACCACGACCTCCGGCACGGTGATCGATCTGCCGCCCGGCAGCCAGGTGCGCCTGCTGGAAAAGCGCAGCGCCTGGATCTACGCCGAGGTGCCCTCGCGACCCGAGAACCTGCGCGGCTGGATCGAAAACCGCGCCCTGACGCCGCTCTGGCCCTGGGACGCCTCGCTCATCCCCTGACCATGGCGGCCATTGCCGAGGAGTCGCTCGAGTGCGACCTGCTGGTTGCCGGAGGCGGCATCGCTGGTGTGTGCTGCGCGCTCGCTGCCGCCCGCCTCGGCACCCGCGTCATCCTCTGCCAGGATCGCTCCGTGCTCGGCGGCAATGCCTCCAGCGAGGTGCGCATGCACATCGTCGGCGCCACCGGCCTGCACGGCGGCACCGAACTCGTCGATGAACTGCGCGAGGGCGGCCTCATTGAGGAGATCCGCCTCGACCTCGCCGTGCACAATCCCCAGCGCGCGCCGGCGCTCATGGACCTGCATCTCTACGACCTCTGCCGGCGCGAGCCGAACCTGACCCTGCTGCTCAACACGACCGTCGTCGCCGCCGAGGTCGAGGGCGACCGGATCCGCTCGGTGCGTGCCGAGCGACCCTCCACCGAGCAGGTCTTCCGCATCCGCGCACCGATGTTTGCCGACTGCACCGGCGACGGCCGCCTCGGTCTCGAAGCCGGCGCGCCGTTTCGTCACGGGCGCGAGGCCCAGGCCGAGCACGGCGAAACGCTCGCCCAGGAGGTGGCCGACGCGCGCACGCTCGGCTCCTCCATCCTGTTTCAGGCGCGGCGCCACGACCGGCCCATGCCCTTCACCGCGCCGCCCTGGGTGCGCCGTTTTGAAGCCGGTGATTTCCGCCTGCGACCCTACGCCCAGAGCGGCTTCGATCTCGGCCTCGAGTATGGCTACTGGTGGATCGAATGGGGCGGCTGCCTCGACACCATCCGCGACAACGAACGCATTCGCGACGAGCTGCTCGCCATCACCCTCGGCGTCTGGGACTTCGTCAAAAACCGTTCCGGGGTCGATGCCGCCCACTGGGCGCTCGAATGGATCGGCTTCCTGCCCGGCAAACGCGAGAGCCGCCGTTTCCTCGGCCAGCACCTGCTCAGCGAAAAGGATCTGCTCGAGTCGCGACGCTTCGCCGATGCCATCGCCTTCGGCGGCTGGCCGATCGACACCCATCCGCCCGAAGGCGTCGATGCGCCCGACCTGCCGCCCTGCACCCAGCACGAGCTGCCCTACGTGTACGACATCCCCCTGCGCGCCTGCGTCTCGGTTGGGCCACGCAACCTCTTCTTCGCCGGTCGCAACCTCTCCGCCACCCACATCGCCTTCGCCTCCACCCGCGTCATGGCCACCTGCGCCGCGGTCGGGCAGGGGGTCGGTACCGCCGCCGCCCTCGCCCTGCGCGCCGGTGTCGCCCCGGCCGACATCGTCAGCCAGCCCGACCTCGTGCAGGCCATCCAGCAGCGCCTGCTGCGCGACGATGCCCACCTGCTTGGCGTCGTCCATGCCGATGCCGACGACCTTGTGCCGCGCGCCAGCGACATCCTCGCCTCCAGCGCCCAGCCCGGCGCCGGACCGGAGCAGGTGCGCAGCGGTCGCACCCGTTGCATCTCCCGCCTGCCCGCCGAACGTCGCCAGCCCGGCCTGCACCGCTGGATGAGCCAGCCCGGCCTGCCCGCCTGGCTCGAACTGCGCTGGCCGGAAGCGGTCGAGCTCGGCGAAATCCAGCTCGTCTTCGACACGGGTCTGCACCGCCTGCTCACTCTGTCGATGGCCGATGGCTACACCCAAAAGATGCTCTGGGGTCGCCCCCAACCCGAGACCGTGCGCGACTACACCCTGGCCGCAGCCACCGCCGACGGCTGGCAGGAACTCGTTCGCGTCGAAGCCAACCACCAGCGCCGCCGCGTCCACCGCCTGGCCACCCCCATCACCACCCGCGCCCTGCGCCTCACCGTCACCGCCACGAACGGCCTCGACCACGCCCGCGTCGTCGAGGTGCGGGCGTATGGATGATGGCGGATCGTTGATGGATGATCGGGAAGGAGCGCGAGCACTGGTCCGCTTCTTCGGAAGCCTGCAGTGCGTCGACCTCAGACCGGCTTTGGAACCACGAATGGCACGAAGGTCACGAAGACAACCAAGGTGGGCGCAGTCCCAGAGCGCCGTGGCGGGTGGGCTGTAGGCGGGGGCAGCGACCCCGCAGAAGGAAAGATTGAATGTCGAACAAGGAAGGTTCAACGCCCAAGTCCTGAACCCAGAGTCCTTCGTCATTGGGACTTCCTTGTTGGCTATTGGACATTCCTCGGGTTTGAACCAGCGCTCGTCATCCGAGGGGAGCGCGGACACTCTTGTCCGCCTCTGAAGGGCCAGACTTTGGAACCACGAATGGCACGAAGATCACGAAGGGGAAGGCGCCGCTGCGCCGGCGCCGTGGCTTTCCCATCGGGTCGTGAACCGCTATTAGGACGCTGATCCTGAGGGGAAGGAGCGCCGAGCCAAGAGCAGGGGGCGGAGAGGCGTCCGACAAGCCCAACGGGCTTGCATCATGCAGCCCAGGGATGCCGAGCGCAGCGAGTGCTTCCCTGGGACGTCGAGCGACCCACGACCCGGCGAGCCACGAACCCTGCAGGGGTTCCGTCGGGGTGGAATGTGTCGCGTCTCCCATGAAGGGACCCCGATGGGGTCCGCGGTGACCATGGTCCTGGTTGGGCGCCAGGACCCAGGCGAGGCAGCTGCGCGCCCACGCCTGGGCTGCATGACGGAACCACGTTGTGGTTCGAGGTGGATCGCCCGCGGGGGAGGGAAGTGCGCCCGCGGCTTTGCTCCCAATCCGCGCGATCCGAGTTCCGACCGGCGGGCGCGGCTTTTTCTTGACGGGATTCCCAGCGTCGAAGAGCCTCCAGCCATGCGAGTTTTCAACGACGAAGATTGCCCATCTGGGCGGCCTTTGTGCGTACAAAGCCTCTGTGTGTCCGGGTGGTTCGGGCATAAGGAGGCTGAATAATGCTCTTGCTCTAAAAGTTCGACAAATATCCAATGAGTTGGTCACCACTTGATAGTTCTAAGCCTAAATCAAAGGAATGCATCGGGGATGAGCCTTTCGATTTGGTTGCTGAGTGTTTTGAGCAAATTTGCCGTGTTTATAAGCGCGATTGGAACAGGAAGCCAACCTTGGCTGAGTTGATTGGCACTGTCCAAGAAGTGCTGAGTGCTCAACTGCAGGTCCATACCAGCGATGGTGAATCGGCTGAGCTAACCGAACTCAAATTCAAGACTCGCAAAATTCCAAAGCGTCAAGCTTATGCGGTAGGCGATATTCTTCAGGCTGCAATGAAAGGCGGTGATTGTGTCTTCGCACGGATTTTTGAGATCGACGAATTGGCGCCAATGGTTGGTGTTTATGACTCTCGCGGAATGTCGCCGCTCGATCTTGCCAAGATAATTGAACAGCCCTTAATTGTGAAGGTTTGCCCAATCCATCCTGAGACCCTTGAGTGTCGAGAGTGGATCGTAATCGGCCATGCCAAAATACAGCCATCAGACAAAAAGCATCCGCGTGGACCGCTTGCAATATGCGGTAACAACAACCACCTTGAAATGGCTGAGTACTACTACGGTTTGAGGGATTCGATGAACTACGATCGTGACCAATGGATTGTCCGAAAAGGCGGGTGAAATAATGAGTTCAGGCGATGGCTCAAAGTTTTATCCATTCCACCCGCCACTCCGTCTTCCCCCGCGGCGAGGCTTGACCGTGGGGATTCCCCGCTCTTTGCACGGTCTTCATCTGCATGACCCCTGAACAACTCCGTTCCTGGCGCTGGTAGGGTCGGGATGGAGCGTTCCTTTGACCTGCCCTCATCAAGCCATGGCGCCGAACAGAAGATTTCGAGCAGCCACCCGTATTGATTGGTTCATGAAACCAAGTCGCGTTGTCCCCATTGCCTGTCTGTCGCTTTTTGCCGCGTTGGCCTCTCCGCAGCAGGGCTGGGCCAACCGGCACGCGGTGCCTGCGGAGAATGGCATGGTCGTCAGTGTGCATGAACTGGGTTCTGCGGCGGGTGTGGAGATCCTCAAGAAGGGTGGGAATGCGGTGGATGCCGCCATTGCCACGGGCTTTGCCCTGGCGGCGGTCTTCCCGGCGGCGGGCAACATCGCCGGCGGCGGCTTCATGATGATCCATCTGGCCGATGAAAACCGGCAGACGGTGATCGATTACCGCGAGGCGGCACCTGGTGGGGCGACCCGCGATATGTTCTTGGACGCGGAGGGCAAGGTGATGACCGAGGAGGGATCGGCGCGCATCGGCTGGCGGGCCAGCGGCGTCCCGGGAACCGTCGCCGGGTTCGCGCTCGCCTTTGAAAAATATGGTTCGGGTCGTGTCACCTGGGCCGAGGTGATCGAACCCGCGCGGCGGCTGGCGGAGGGGCATGTGCTGACGCCCGGCGCCGCGGTCTCCCTGCGGAGCGCCGCACCGCGGTTGGAGCGTTATGCGGAGTCGAAGCGTGTCTATCTCAAGGACGGCCAAGGCTGGAAGGCGGGCGAGCTTTGGCCGCAGCCGGAGCTGGCGGCGACGCTGGCGCGCCTTCAGAAGGAGGGCGCGCGCGAATTCTACGAGGGCGAGACGGCGCGCCTCATCCATCGTGCGATGGAGGCAAACGGCGGCACCCTCACCCTGGAGGATCTGCGCGGCTATCGCGCCATCGAGCGCGAGACCTTGAGCCAGACCTATCGCGGTCATCTTTTGGTGTGCCCGCCGCCGCCGTCTTCGGGAGGTGTGACGCTGTTCCAGATGCTGGGCATGCTGGAGCCGTTCGATGTGGCCGGCCTGGGGCCAAACTCCGCCGCCAAGCTGCATCTTTTCCACGAGGTCATGCGCCGTGCGTTCTGCGACCGCATCGAGTATCTGGGGGATCCCGGTTTTGTGACCAATCCCATCGCGCGCCTGCTGGACCGGGACTACCTGGCGAAGCGCATGGCGGACTTCGATCCGAAGCGTGCAACGCCGAGCAAGCAGGTGAAGCCCGGCCTTGATCTGCGCGAGTCTGCGGAAACCACCCACTACTCCGTCGTCGACGCCGCTGGCAACGCGGTGGCCAACACCTACACCATCCGCAATTCCTACGGCAGTGCCGTCACCATCCCCGGAGCCGGCCTGCTGATGAACAACGTGATGGACGACCTCGCCGCCAAGGTCGGGGAACCCAACCAGTCCGGACTGATGCAGGGACCGGCCAACGAGATCGCGCCGGGCAAGCGCCCGCTTTCGTCCATGACGCCAACGTTCGTCTTCAAGGACGGCAAGCTCAGGCTCGTCACCGGCAGCCCCGGCGGTGCCACGATCATCAACACCGTGCTGCAAGTGGTGACCAACGTCATCGACTTTGAGATGCCGGTGGCGCACGCCGTCAACGCCCCGCGCGTCACACATCAGTGGCAGCCCGACACCCTCTCCTTCGAGCGCTATGGGTTGTCCCGGGATACGGTGACCTTGCTGAAGGACATGGGGCACAACCCGGTGGAGAGCCGCGGCTCCCAGGGCGAGGCGGAAACCATCTACATTGACCCCAAGACCGGCCTGCGCTGGGGCGCTGCCGACTCACGTCTGCCGGATACCAAGGCCATCGGTCACTGAGCAGCTTCCCGCATGTCACGCCAAGGCGCCCCTTCTGAGTGGGGCCAGCCTTTGGAACCACGAATGGCACGAAGGGAGAAGGGAAGTCGGACGCGACGCAGCGCGTCCCGGTAGGGCGCCGCTGCGCCGGCGCCGTGACTTTTCCCGCTTGGCCGGTCGACAGAATGTCTCACCCCCCTCCAAGCCATGCTCGTGCCCCCAAGACCGCGAATCCGTGGCGGAAGACCTTGAGGTGCCCGGGAAACCGGCAGTTTTGCGCGCGGGACAATCTTGAGGTGCCCGGGAAACTGGCAGGTTTGTGCGGGGGACAAGCTTGAGGTGCCCGGGAAACTGGCAGTTTTGTGCAGGGGACAAGCTTGAGGTGCCCGAGAAACTGGCAGTTTTGTGCGGGGGGCAATCTTGAGGTGCCCGAGAAACTGGCAGTTTCGTGCGAGGGACAAGCTTGAGGTGTCCGGGAAACTGGCAGTTTCGTGCGGGTACCAAGCTTGGTGTGCCCGCGAATCAGACGGATTCGCCCGCAAATCAGATGAATGTGCCCGCGAATCAGACGGAATAGACCGCGAATCAGAAGGATGTGCCCGCGAATCAGACGGATGTGCGCGCGAAACAGACGGATGTGCCCGCGAATCATA
>JAEYYS010000040.1 GCA_023428335.1 Verrucomicrobiota bacterium
CGATGCCGCTCCAGCACCGCTCGCTTCACCTGCCGCGGTGTGCGCTGCGCCCGCTCCGCACGCCGTTGCTCCAGGATCTCCTCCGCCACTCCGACGTCCTCCACCCGCTCCAGTTCCGCCAAGCCTGCCAGCGCGGCGGTGTCACCGCCCATCGCCGCGCCGTAGCCGCTCCACCGGTAGTCCTTCGGATCGACCACCAGCCCCGCACGCACCGGGTTCAAATCGATGTAGGCCGCCATCGCCCGCAGCGGTTCCCCCGCCGATTCCACCAGCACGCTCTTGAAGCGATCCTCCCACAGCGTGCCCTTGCGCTGGTGCACCTTGTTGAACCACTGTGTGAAACGCTGCTTCAAGGTCTTCATGAACAGCGAGATGTCCCACATCCGCCGCAGGTAACGCTCGCGCACCGCCGTCTGCGCCAGGGCCACGCTGGCGGCGGCGGCGCCCGCCTTGGCCACCAGCTCCAGGTCGTACTTCAGGCGTGTTGCCTCCAGATCGCCGAGCGACTCCCGCACGATCGCCACCAGCTGCGCATTGGAGGGCATGACCTGCGGCTTCTTCGGCACCCCGACGAGCAGGTGGAAGTGGTTGGACATCACGCAGAACGTCACCACCCGCAGGCCGCAGAAGCGCTCATACATGCGCATGAACCGCACAAAGGCCTGCTTCTCCGCCACCCCGAAGACAAAGTCGCGGTTCACCACCCTGGAAATGCAGTGGTAATAGACCGTGCCCGAGCACGCCCCGTCCGGAGCCTTGAGCCGCCTCTGACGCATGGCACAAACAACCCCAGCAAGCCACCGCGTCAACCTTTTTCTCAATAAAGGGACAGACACTTTATAAGAATACAATAAAGGGACAGACACTTTATAAGAATATTCGATGCCACGCATGTCTCTTGCCTCACTCTGCCCGGTTCAGGGGGCTTGCGGATTGCCAGCGGGGGCTGGCGGGCGTAGGCTTGATGTCACGCCATGCTTGTTCGCATCCTACTCCTCGCCGCTTTCGGCGGCCTGTTGGCCGCTGCGCCCCTTGTCGCCACCGAGGCGACCCAGACCTATGCCGGCAAAGTTGTGGTCATTCCCGTCGGCAAGGAGGATTTGATTTCCCGCGCGCGCTTTGAATTCATGTCGCGCACCCTGCAGCGCTGTTCGGACGAGGGAGCTGAGGCGGTCATTTTCGACATCGACACGCCCGGCGGACTTCTCTGGGACACGGTGGATTTGATGATGAACGACCTGCAGAAGCTCAAGCCGCGCAGCTTTGCCTATGTCAACAAGCGTGCACTGTCCGCCGGTGCGATGATTGCGGTCGCCACCGATGGCATCTACATGGCCCCGGCCGGCACTGCCGGTGCCGCCACGCCGATCTATGGCAATGGCACGCAGATGGATGACGCCGAGCGAGCGAAGATGAATTCGGCCACCATGGGCATGGCGCGTGCGGTCGCCCGCAGCAAGGGCCACGATCCGCGCGTCATCGAGGCGATGATCGACATGAGCAAGGAACTCAAGGTCGGCGACGTCGAACTCGACACCAAGGAAACGGTGCTGACGCTCGATGCCGAGCAGGCGGTGATGCTGCTCGACGGCAAACCGCTCTTTGCCAAGGGCATCGTCAACAACCTCGACGAGATCAAGTCGGCGGAAAAGCTCAAGGGCGCCACCGTCATTGCCGAGCCGACCTTCTTTGAAAACGTCGCCATTTGGGTGACAACCTACGCGGCGATCCTCATCCTCATCGGTGTCGCCGGCGGTTATCTGGAGATGCAGGCGCCCGGGTTTGGCCTGCCCGGCTTGGTTTCGGTGGCCGCCTTCGGTCTGTTTTTCTTCGGTCACTACGTCGCCGGCAGCCTGGTCGGCCATGAGACGGCGGTGATGGCCGGCTTGTTCGTTGTGGGGGCACTGCTGCTGCTGATCGAGCTGGCCGTGCTGCCCGGCCTGATGGTGCCGGGCATCCTCGGCTTCCTCTGCATCATGATCGCCTTGGTCTACACGATGTCCGGCTGGGAGGTCGCCCCGCCCGCCGGCGGCGCCGAAGAAACGGCCTCCGGCTGGAACTTCGATCTCACCACCTATGCCACCGGACTGCGCCACTTCGCCACCGGCCTGCTCGGCGCTGCGGCGCTGCTGCTGATCCTGTTCCGCTTCCTGCCGGAAAGCCGGCCCTTCCAGAAACTCGTGCTGGCCACCTCGGCCGGCGGTGCCGCCAGCGACACACCCGCGGCCCAGGCCGCACAGGCGGTGCGCACGGGCGACACGGGGATTGCCATCAGCGCCCTACGCCCGGCCGGCACCGCCGAGTTTGATGGCCGACGCGTTGAGGTCACCGCCGATCAGGGCTACCTGCCGAATGGCACCGCCGTGCGCGTGCGCGAGATCCAGGGCACACGCATCGTCGTCGAAGCCATCGCCTGATCCCATGCCGCCCTGGATCGAACATTTCGCCGTCGCCGTCTGCGCAGTCTCTGGCGTGCTCGCCGCCGAGGGCAAGCGCATGGACCTGTTTGGCGCCCTCGTGCTGGCGCTTGTCACTGCCGTTGGCGGTGGCACGATCCGTGATCTCTGCCTCGGCGCCGAGCCGGTGTTCTGGATTGAAAACATCGACTTTCTGCACACCGCTCTGGGAGCGGCGCTGGCCACCTTTGTGCTCGCCCGCTTCGTGCATCCGCCCAATCGCGCGCTCGCCCTGGCCGATGCCTTCGGCCTGGCGTTGTTCGGCATCGTCGGCACCGAAAAGGCCCTGCTTTTCGACTCACCGGCCCTGGTCGCCGTCCTGCTCGGTGTTGTCACCGGGGTCGCAGGCGGCATCCTGCGCGATGTGCTGCGCCAGGAACTGCCGCACGTTTTTCGCACCGAGGTCGAGCTGTACGCCACGGCGGTCGCCGTTGGCGCCACCGCGTACGTCCTGCTGCGTCAGCAGCTGCCGCCGGCGGACTGGCATCGTTACGCCGGCATGGCGGTCATCCTGCTGCTGCGTCTGGCGGCGATGCGCTGGCGCCTGCGCCTGCCGGTGTACCGGTCGCGCGGCGGAACCTGAGCAACGCGCCTTTCACGGCCGCTTCAGCCAGGCTTCAAGAAACTGGTAGATGACCTCGTTCGATTCCTCGTTCGGGGAATGATCGGGGCGATTCGTCATCGCCACGCGTGCCTCCTGGCCCAACAGGCGGTTGACCGCGCGCAGGTGGTTGAGCGCCGTCCAGCGCTTCGGCGGATCCTCGGCGCCGCCCGAGACGAGGAAGGGGCGCGGCGCCATGAGCGCCTGCAGTTCGACGAGGTCGTGGCCGCGGGCAATGAGTTCCTTGTAGGCGCCGGTGCGCGGGTTGTCCGATGTGACCAGGCCGGGCTTGCGGGTCATCTGCGGGTCGTAACCGAGGTACCAAGGCTCCTGATAATTGATGCTCTGGCGCGTTTCGTCGAAGACGATGCCGGGGTCCGACCAGACGCCGCAGTCGAACTTCTCCCAGAGACAGGCGCCGAACATCGCCCACTTGCCACCGTAGGAATGGCCGACGATGCCGATGCGATCGGCGCGCACCTCGGGGCGCTGCGCCAGGGCCTGCCAGGCGTTGGCCGAGACGTAACCGAGATAGCTCAGCGGCTGGCACTTCGCCTCGGGCGAAAGCACCGGCTTGCGGGCGTCGCCGCCGGGTGAGCCAATGCACAGGGCCACGAAGCCGCGGCGGGCGAGTTGATGGGCGAAGTCGCGGAAGGGTTTGTCATTGAGTCCGGCGCTGGTCTCCGGATCATAAAAGGGCACGAACACCGACGGGAAGGGTCCCTGGCCGTCGGGAATGAGCAGGTAGCCCTCGCCGGTCTGCTGCGCGGCAATCTGCAAACGGATGTGATGCTGGGTGAAGCTCTCGCGCCGTGCGGTGGCAAGCACTTCCAGTGTCGGCTTCGCCAGCACCTCTGGCCAGGCGCCCATCAAGCCATGCCAGTCGGCGAGGATCTCCTCGCGTCGCTGCCGCCATTCGGTGGCGTTGGCAACGCTGCGGCCGTCCTTAAACTTCAGTGGCGAGGCATGAGTGCCAAGGTCCCCGGCGAACTCGGCTGGTGGTTGGAAGGCGGAGGCAATGGCTTTCCAGGGTTCGGCGGCAGGCAGGGCAGCGGCGGCAAGCAGGAAGAAACAGGCACGGAACATGGCGGAAACCTACGGCGTCGGCCGGCCGGCTCATGCAGCCCCTCGGAAGAGTCGGCTACCGCGCGCGTTCTTTTTCACCATGCCCGTGCTCAACTCCGACCAACTGCAGGACCGTTACGATGTCGTCATCGTCGGCTCCGGCGCAGGCGGCGGCCAAACCGCCTACGCGCTGGCGATGGAGGGTGTCAAGGTGCTCGTCCTGGAGGCGGGTCGCTCCTTTGATCCGGCCACCGAGGTGGCGATGTTTCAGTTGCCGAACCAGGCGCCGCTGCGCGGCGAGCGCACGCCCGACAAACCCTATGGCTTCCACGACTGCTCGATCCACAGCGGTTGGGAGATTCCCGGCGAACCCTACACGAATGCCCACCCGCAGCCGGAGCGACAGTTCCGCTGGTGGCGCCAGCGCATGATGGGGGGTCGCACCAATCACTGGGGCCGCATCTCCCTGCGCAACGGCCCGCACGACTTCAAGCCGCGCCAGCGCTGGGGACTCGGTTTCGACTGGCCGATCGGTTACGAGGATCTGGCGCCCTACTACGACAGGGTGGAGCGGCTCATCGGTGTCTTTGGCACGAACGAAGGCATCGAGAACTCGCCGGATTCATCGCCCGGCGTGCTGCTGCCGGCGCCGAAGCTGCGCGTTGGCGAACTCTACGCGCAAAAGCACGGCCGCAAGGCCGGCGCGCGCGTCGTCTCCATTCATCGCGCCGTGCTGACCCAGCCCCAGGATGCCGACACGCTGCCTGCCCTGCTGCATCCCGGCAATGCCGAGGCCCAGCGCCTGCTCGCCGAGCACATGCGCTCGCGCGCGCCCTGCTTCTGGGCCACCGACTGCCACCGCGGCTGTTCGATCCGCGCCAATTACGATTCGCAGACCGTGCACCTGCGCCCGGCGCTGGCGACCGGCCATCTCGACATCCTGCCGAATGCCATGGCGCGCGAGGTGACGATCGATGCCGCCGGCAAGGCCACGGGCGTGCTGTTCATCGACAAAACCAC
>JAEYYS010000350.1 GCA_023428335.1 Verrucomicrobiota bacterium
CGGCTTGGGCGAGATCGACCAGATAACTGGCGAAACGGCCGGCGAGGTGGTCGAAGTAGCGGGCGCCCTTGTCGGCGGTGGAGTGCTGGGGGTCGCCCGAGCCGGTGTCGTTGGTCGCCTGCGTCCAGGCGCGCTGAGCCCAGGCCCATTTCTGGCGCATGGCCTCGATCTTCCACAGGTTGTCGGTGCCCGGACCCCATTCCTCCTTCGGCAGCACCCAGTCGGGGTGCAGATGCAGCATGAGGCTGGTCTCGCGTTCGTCGGCGTGGTCGCCGACGATGGTGAAAATCTCCTGGGCGCCGGGGATGCTGAACCAGTTGACCAGCGACAGGAAAATGCCCGGGTGACGGGCCTGCAGCTCGCGCAGCATCTGGCGGAAATCGTTGCCGCCATGGCCGTTGAGCAGGACGAACTTGGGCACACCGACGCCTTCCAGCGAGGCAATGATGTCCTCCAGCATGGCGAGCTGGGTCGACGGGTTGAGGTTGATGCAGAAGGGGATGTCGAGCTGGCCGGTCTGCACCCCGAAGGGCAGGCAGGGCAGCACCGCCACCTTGGCGCCGGCCTGCCAGGCACGGTGGCCTGCCTCGGCGCAGAGGGCCTCGTTTTGCAGGGTGTCGGTACCGTAGGGCAGGTGCCAGTTGTGCGCCTCGGTGGCGCCCCAGGGCAGCACGGCCACCTCGTAGCGGGTCGACTTGACCTGTTTCCAGTTCGTCTCGGCGATCATCCAGGGGCGCGGGGCGTGGGACATGCGGCTATGAAAGCCGGTCCGGCGCCCCGTGCAAGGCCTGTCGGCAGGGCCGCGGCCGCGAACGAAAAACGCTTCCGGGGTTGTCAAAGCGCTGCTGCTGCTCTAGCCTGCCTGCCCCCTCCGACCTTGGCCGCCCTCCGCCGTCGCTGGTCCGGCGGGTTCACCGCAGCCTTTCTTCATGAACATCAACGTCGAACACCAACCCAACTGCCGCGCCGTGGCGCACATCCGCGTCCCCGCCGCCGAAGTCAGCCGCCAGCGCGCCGTCATCACCGCCCAGTACGCCAGCCAGGTCCGGCTGCCGGGCTTCCGCCCGGGCAAGGCGCCGGCCGCCGCCGTGCAGAAGCGCTACGGCGCCGACATCCAGCAGGAACTCGAGCGCCAGCTCGTCAACGACGGCCTGCGCCAGGCGATCCGCAACGAGTGCCTGGAAGTGCTCAACATCCTGTCGGTCACCGACAAGATCGTTCACGACACCGACCAGAGCTTCAGCTTCACCGCCGAGATGACCCTGGCGCCGAAGTTTGAGCTGCCCGATTACAAGGGCATCCCGGTCAAGCTGCCGCGCATCGAGGTGACCGACGCCGATGTCGACCACGACCTGCTGCACCTGCGTGAACGCTACGCCACCTTCCAGGACGTTGAGCGCGGCGCCCGCAATGGCGACGCCCTGGTGCTGGTCGCCAGCAGCAGCCTTGAGGGCGTGCCTCTCGCCCAGGCCATGCCCGAGGCGCCCGATTACCTCAAGGAAATCCAGGAGAACTGGTTCCTGCTCGACGACGAGGAGGACTTCCTGCCCGGTTTCTACGCCGGCCTGCAGGGCATCGAAAAGGACGGCGCGCGCACCCTGTCGATCACCCTCGGCGATGAATTCGCCTTTGAAGCCCTGCGCGGCAAGACCCTCGAATTCGCGGTCACCTGCAAGGGCGTCAAGGAGAAGGCCGTGCCGCCCCTTGATGCCGACTTCCTCCAGAAGATCGGTGGCGGTGAGATGACCGAGGAAATGCTGCGCGGTGAGATGCGCGAAGCGATCCGCCGCCGTCGCGAGCAGGCCCGTGAAAACGAGAAGGGCAACCAGGTGCTCGCCCACATCTTCGAGAAGGTTGAGTTCGATCTGCCGCAGGAAATCGTCAACCGCGAGGCCCAGCGCCGCACGAACGACATCGCCATGCGCGCCATGCAGCAGGGCATGAGCGAGGAGGAGTTGCTCAAGCACCAGGAAGAAATTCTTGGCAACGCCACCCAGCAGGCACGCCAGAGCATCAAGGTCAGCTTCATCCTTGAACAGGTCGCCAAGAAGGAGGGCCTGACCGTTGCCGACCAGCAGATGACCCAGGCGCTCGCCAACCTGGCCGCCCGCCAGAAGAAGCCGATCAAGAAGTTCATCGCCGAGGCCCACAAGTCCGGCATGATCGACAGCCTGCGCGAGGATCTGCTGCTGCAGAACGCGATGCAGTTCCTCAAGGACAACGCCCAGGTCGAGGAAACCGATCCGGAACCGGAAGTCTGCGACCAGCATCCGCCGGCGGCCGCCTGATCCCCGCCGCTGCATGTCTGCCGATCGCCGCATCCTTGTCACCGGCGCCAACGGCGTCCTGGGCGGGGCCATCGCGCGCCAGTTCCTGGAGCGCGATCCCGCCTGCCGTGTCTGGCTCGGCGTGCGCCACGGCCGCGAGCAGGCGGAAACACTCGCCGCGGCCTTCCCGCAGCGCGCGCACCTTGTCCGCCTGGAAGTCACCCGCGCCGAGGACTGGCAGTCGGCGATCGCGGCGATCGAGGCCGAGGCCGGCCCGCTCTCGGTCCTGGTCAACAATGCCGGCGGCCACGACGACGCCCTGCTGGCGACGATGCGTCGCGAGCAGTGGGACAGCGTCATCGATGGCAACCTCAACGCCGTTTTTCTCGGTTGCCAGGCCGCCGTGGGTTCGATGCTGCGCGGTCGCTGGGGACGCATCATCAATGTCGCCTCGCTGAGCGCCCTGCATTCGCCGGCCGGCCAGGCCAACTACGCCGCCGCCAAGGCCGGCGTGCTCGGTTTGACCCAGAGCCTTGCCAAGGAAACCGCCCGCCTCGGCATCACCGTCAACGCCGTCTGCCCCGGTCACATCGAGGGCGCGCCACCCGCCGGCTGGACCGAGGAACAGCTGCAGGCCGCACGCCGGCAGACGCCCATGCGCCGCTTTGCCCGGCCGGAGGAGATCGCTGCGGTGGTTTTCTTCCTTGCCAGCCAGGAAGCCAGCTATATGACTGGCGCGGCCCTCAAGCTCGACGGCGCCCTCGTCTGACCCCCACGATGAACCTCCGCCAACGCATCAAAGAAGTCATGGCCAGCGAGCTGATGCTCGAGGTCGCCGCCGACAGCATTGCCGACGACGCACCGCTGTTTGGCCCCGAAGGCATCGGCCTCGACAGCGTCGACGCCCTGCAGCTGGTCGTGGCCCTGGAAAAGCACTTCCAGTTCAAGCTCGCCGATCCCGCCCAGGCGCGTGAGATCCTGCACAGCGTCGACAGCATCGCCCAGGCCATCGAGGCTGCCGGCCAGGGCTGAGGCCATGAAAGCGGCCCTGCTCCTCCTGCTCAAGGCCGCCGTCACCGCGCTCCTGCTCGGCCTGCTCTTCCGCGAGCACCGCAGCACCCTGCTGGCCCCGCTCGAAGGCCTGCTCGCCAATCCCGGCTGGACCTGCGCCGGCCTCGCCGCCGCCGGCGGCGCCCTGTTCTTCGCCGCCCTGCGCTGGCAGGCCGTGCTGCGCGGCCAGGGCCTGCCGCTGCCGCTCGCCGATCTGGGCCGACTCATCGTCATCGCCGCCTTCTTCAACACCACCTCGCTCGGCGTCGTCGGTGGCGATGCCTGGCGCGCGCTCGCCCTGCTGCGCCGACCCGGCACGCCGCGCCTGCCGGTCGTGGTCTCGATCCTGCTCGATCACCTCGTCGGCCTGGTCTCGCTGGCCCTGATCTTTCTCGCCTGCGCCTGGCAGGTGCGCGACCGCCTCGCCCGCCTGGATCCGGTCGCCCTCGCCGCCGTGCAGGGCTTCGCCGTCTTCATGATCGGCACGCTCGCCGCCGTCGCGGTGACCATTGTCGCTTCGACACCCGCCGTGCACCGGCGGCTCGCGGCGCGATTCGCCGGCGGGCTGTTTCAGCGACCCGCCCTGCAGAAGTTTGTCGAGGCCTGCGATGCCCTGCGCCGCGCCTGGCGCCAATCCCTGCTCGCCCTCGCTCATTCGCTGCTGCTGTTCGCCTGTCACTTCGGCCTGTTCTACTGCGGCCTGCGCGCCGTCGGTGGCGAGGCCCCGCTAGCCGAGTTCCTCGCCGCCATGCCGGTGATCGATGCCGCCGCCGGCCTGCCGGTTTCCGTTTCCGGCCTCGGCGTGCGCGAGACCACCTTCGAAATCCTCGTCGGCGGCCTCACCGGCCTCGCCGCTCCATTGGCCGTCGCCGCCTCCCTCGCCGGCTGGCTCTTCACCACCGCCTGGGGCCTGCTCGGTGGCCTGCTGTTTGTGGTGGGGCGACGCACCCCGTGATTCCGTGCAGGCGCTCTTGCCAAAGGGCGGGGCTCAGGGGCTGCGCGCGAGCTCCTTGGACGGCGCACAGCCCTGCCGGCGAGCTGCGCCGTGGCTCCCCCATCTTCCATCTTCTGCGGCTCAGCCCCCCCTCTTGCCTCACAACAAGGCCTCGGCCACCAAGGCAGGGGAGAGCACTTGGACCCCTTGAATGGCGGTGCCGAACAGCGAGCCAAAGTGGGTGCGGTCACCCGTCACCAGAATGTCGCATCGTGATCGGATGGCGGCGGCAAGTACGGGGCGATCCTTTTCCACCAAGGGCAGGCTTTGCTCCAACTCCCAATCGCGGGCGCGGGTGGGGTGCCACTCCAAGCGGGACTGCCAGGACTCCAGCCAAGCCAAGCCCAATGGGGTTTTAGCGGTGAGATTCCGGCGCGCCTCCTCGATGACGTAGGCATCCACACAAAGGCAATGACCCTCTTCCGACAGGAGTGTCAGCAATCGCCGAACGGCGCTGTCGGAACGGGCGGCGGAAAAGATCACATTGGCGTCCAGAAACAGGCGCATGCCGAGTCAGCGCTTTTTGCGTTTCAGGATTTGAGCGAGTTCCGTTTCTTCACGGTCGAATTCGGCGATCCGGTTGTCAGCATAGGTTTCGACCGGCAGGGTCACCGTCGGGCGCAGCAGAATGCCTTCAGGCGTGGTCTCTGCGATGAGAACATCCTTGGCGCGGATGCCGAAAAAGGCACGCATTTTGGCCGGCAGCGACACGACGCCGCGATCACTCATCTGAAGGGGAACTTGCATGGCAGCACTATAGCAGAAAAGCAGAAATTCTGCAAGATCCATCGTTTCCAGAGCTGAGGCGAGGGTTCGCCCAAGGGCGGGGCTCAGGGGCTGCGCGCGAGCTCCTTGGACGGCGCACAGCCCTGCCGGCGCGCTGCGCCGTGGCTCCCCCATCTTCCATCTCCGATCTGCCATCTTCTGCGGCTCAGCCGCCCCCGCCCCGCCTCAGCACGACCCACAGCGCGGCATGATCGCTGTCCCGGACGCGCCAGAGTTTTTCCACCCCGATCACCTGCCAGTCCGGCCCCACCCAGACTTGATCGAGGCTGAGCAACGGCAGGCCGAGTGGCCAGGTTTCCGCCAGACCGTTTCCGGACGTCTCGAAAACCTGGCGATAGCGCACGCGCCAGGGCTGGAAAAAGACGGATTCGAGCGGGGTGTTGAAGTCGCCCACCAGCAGGGCATCGGACCGGTCCTGGGCCAGGGCCAGCACCTCCTGCAACTGCCCACGGCGCGAGTGCAGCAGGTGGGCGAAGACGTCGGCCACCACCACCGGAAAGGTCGGCCAGGGCCCGCTGACCTCAAAGCGGGCGTAGGCGCCGATGCCCTCCAGCTTGCCGCGCTCGCGGTAGCGCGAGGGCACGCGCGAAAGCCAGAGCAGGCCGCGCGGCATCCAGTCGGCCCGATAACCGGGCAGGGCCGCTTCATAGGCCCGCAGCCAGTCGGGCTGGACGCGACCGGGCTCGATGACGGCGACGACATGCGGCTGGCGGGCGCGCACGAGTTCGATCAGGCCGGCGTGCGGTCGCTGCGGTCGGGCGACATTCCAGACCAGCAGGCGCAGATCGTTCGCCTTCGCGGCAGCCGCAGCAGCGGCCGGCGGACGCGTGATGAGCAGCGGGCCGAGCCAGGTTAGGGCAAGGGGCAGCGCCACGGCGACGGCTCCCAGGCGACTGCGAAGTCTCGCACCCGGTGCCAGCGCCAGGACCGCGGCCAGCGCCAGCAGGCAGGGCTTGGGCAGGGCATAGAAGAGCAGGGCCAGGCCGGGCAGACGATCCTTCAGGCCGAACTGCAGCAGCAGGCCGGCCGCCAGCAGCAGCCAGCCGGCCCGGCAGGCGCGGCGCAAAAGGATCGACATGCCCGCAGACTGGCGCGGTCGGGCGGGGGCTGCAA
>JAEYYS010000092.1 GCA_023428335.1 Verrucomicrobiota bacterium
CCGATGGACAGGATGAACATCATGGACGGCATGGACCCTTGAGGCAGCGCGCGGGATCCATCCCGTCCCTCAATACACCGCCTTGCGGTGGAACAGCCAGCTCTCCAGCAGCAGCACGGCCAGCACAGCCCAGATCAGCAGCTGCGGCAGGCCGGCGGCGGCCCAACCACTCGCCACGGGCGGCGACGCTTCCGCGGTTTCCGCCGCGCCACGCGCCGGCAGGTCGGTGACCGCGGCGGAAACCAGAGCGCTGACTCCGGTGCGCCCGTCGGCCGCCTCCCAGGCGCCCAGCCGGCTGAGCCGGGTGACGCCACCCTCAAGCACCTCGGTCGTTTCCGTGAAACGACTGCCATCCCACTCCAGCCAGCGCCGCAAGCCCTCCTCCTCCACCAGATCGCCCGGGCGCTGCGTCGCCACCCCGGCAAGCGCGGCTGAACCTTCGGCACACCAGTACAAGGCATTGCCCAGCAGCAGCGGAAAAGCCGGCAGCAGGGCGAGCTGTTCGGAGCGCGCCGGTGAAAAGGCGGCCACCACGAGGCGCTGACCGTCGCGTTCGCCGGCCGCCAGCACCGGCTCGCCGCCGGTCATCCACAGCGGCTCCAGCGTGCCGCCGAGTTCGAGCACAGCCGTCTGGGTCAGCGCCACCCGACCGGCAGCGACCCGGAACAGCACCGGATGATCGGGCGCAGCGGCGCGCACGCCGGCATGCGGCAGACCGGCACCGGCCAACCGACGCAGCGGCAGCGGTTTCGTCGCCGCAGGCGGATCGAGCAAAAGGGCGGGGCGATCGGCCGGCCAGTCCGGCGGCAGCCACTGGTCAAACACATACACATCGGGCTTGTCCGCCAGCGGCCAGGCCGTGGGCGCGACCTTGAGCAGTTCGATGCGACCCGCCTCGACCAACGAGGCCAGCGCCAGTTCCACAAAGGGATCGGGCGTCGCGGCGACGCGCGCCACCACCAGCGGCCGCGTCTTCGGCAGGATGGCAGCGACCGCATTGTCCCAGCCCAGGCAATCGCCCTCGGCACGCAACTGGATTTCCAGTCGCTGACCGCGCACGCCCTCCAAGGGCAGCACCAGGGCAGCTTCCGCCCCCGGCGCCAATTCCAGCTCACGCAACTGCGCCAGCCGGCCGGCGACCCGCACTTCCAAGGTCGCCGCCAGAGGCCGGACATTGGCCTGGGCCGCCTGCACCTTGACGAAGGCTTCATGCCGGTCATGCGCCAGTGGCGCGGGCCGCAGTTGGAAGGCGGTGATGCCGACGTTCAGCGGCGCCTCCAGAGCCGCTGGCACAAACTCCAGCGCCAGATCGCCGACCGCTTCCAACGGGCGATCGCTGAAGTGCCAGATGCGCGCGCCCTCTTCCAGTTCGGCCAGACGCCGCGCCGCCGTCAGCGCCGCCTCTGGGTTGGGCGGCACCGGCAGCGGTCGCAGAGCATCGAGCAGGCGCAGGCATTCGCGGCGGTTGCGACTGCGCGACAGCGGCACCTGGGCGCCGCCGTCGGCGACGACGAGCGACAGCACCGCCTGATCCGGCAGGACCCGCAGGCGGGCGCGGGCAAGGTCGCGTGCCACGTCGAGGCGACTGCGCCCGGCGGCATCGCGCGCCGCCATGGCGGCCGAGACATCGACCACCAATACGACCGCGGGCGGCGTGTCGAGACCGGTGTCGGCCACCGGCCGCGCCAGGGCGAAAACGGCGAGCAACAGGACCAGCAGGGTGAGCAGGAGCGACAGCCAGCGCTTGAGCCGGCGCAGCCAGGCCGACTCCTGGTGCTCGCGGGCGAGCGAGCGGAAAAACAGCAGGGTCGAGACCGGCAATCGGCGGGCCTTTTTCTTGAACAGGTAGAGCGCCAGCGGAATCAGCGCCAGCCAGGCCAGGTGCAGGAAATGGGGGGCGAGGAAGCGCATGTTCAAACGCCGCCGGCCAGGGCGGAACCGCGGTTCAACAGGTCGAGGAACCGATCCTCGAAGGGTTCATCGGCACCGCATTGCATGAAGTCGATGCGCTGCGCGGCGCAGGCACGCGCCAGGTGATCGCAAAAGGCGTCGAAGGTCTCAGCATACCGCGCCACCTCGCGGCGGGTGATCCAGAAGCGCCGGCGCTCGCCAGTCTCCACCTCGTCGAGCTCGACCTCGCCCTCAATCTTCGGCTCGCGCTCCTCGGGATGCAGGATCTGCACGAAGTGGGTTTCGCCCGGCCAGGCGGCGGCACGCTTCACGGCCTGCGCCGCCGCGTCGAGGTCGCGGCCAAAGAAATCGGAGAGCACGAAGATGACGCCGTAGCGCTGGCGCGCCGGGCGGAAGTCGGCGAAGGCGCGCTCAAGATCGGTGAGACCGCCGAATTCGAGTCGCGACGCCGTCTGCAGGATCTTTTCGATGTGGCCCTGGCCGCGCAGCGGCGGCAGTTCCTGGCGGACGCTGGCGCCGAGCGAATAGAAGCTGACGCGCTGCTGGCCGGCGAGGCCGAGGTAGGCGAGGGCGACCGCGAAGCGCAGGGCCTGGCGGCGCTTGTCGGCAAAGGGCCGAGCCATCGAGGCGCTGGTGTCGACAATGACATGCAGGTTGAGCTCCTGGGTCTCCTCGTAGAGACGCACAAACAGCTTGTCGAGGCGGGCATAGAGACGCCAGTCGATCGCGCGGTAGTCCTCGCGCGGCGTGTAGTGGCGATAGTCCTTGAACTCGCGGGTGAAGCCGGTGGCCGGGGTCGATTGCGCCCCGCGCCGGGTCAACGCCCGGCGCTTGCGCAGGCGCACGGCGAGCGAACGCAGCCGATCCAGGAAGGCGGCGTCAAACAGGTCCTCGCGGGCGATGGCGGCCTCGCTCATGGCGCGACGGTCAGGCCGCCTCCCGGGCCGGGGTTTGCACCTGGTCGAGCAGCTTGGCGATGAGGTCGTCCACTCTCACCTGCTGGGCCTCACCCTCGAAGTTGAGGATGATGCGGTGACGCAGCGCCACCCGGGCAAGCGCACGCACATCGTCGGTCGACACCGCCGTGGCACCGTGCACGGCCGCCCAGACGCGGGCACCGCGGATGAGCGCCTGCAGGCCGCGCGGGCTGCTGCCGTAGGACACGTAACGCTTCACCTCGGGCAGGGCGTCGGGCTGCTCCGGGTGGGTGGCGAGCACGAGGCGGGAGGCATAGCGCGCCACCGGTTCCGCGACCGGCACGGCGGAGAGTTCCTGCTGCAGGGCGATGAGTTCCGGCCCGTGCAGCACGGTCTCCAGACGCGGCTCCTCAAAGCCGGTGGTGCGCCGCGAGATTTCGACGAGCGAATCCAGGTCCGGGAACGGCACCTTGATCTTGAACATGAAGCGGTCGAGCTGGGCTTCCGGCA
>JAEYYS010000180.1 GCA_023428335.1 Verrucomicrobiota bacterium
GACTTGTCGGGTCCTATCTGCTCCGCTTTCCCTCTGGCACGCCGGTCGCTGGCGTGTTAGAGGCATGGGCGTGAAGCCCGACGCCCTGCAGCACCTGCTCATCTCCGCCTCCGCCGGTTCGGGCAAGACCTGGCAGTTGGTGCGCCGGCACCTGCACCTGCTGGCGCTCGGCGAGGCGCCGGAGCGGATCGCGGCGATGACCTTCACCCGCAAGGCCGCGGGCGAGTTCTTCCAGCGCATCCTGCGCCGGCTCGCCGAACTCGCGGTGCAGCCCGGTGAGGCGGCGGCTTATTTCGGCGACTGCACCCCGGCAGTGCCAGCCGAGGCCGATTTCCTGCGCGTGCTGCGCCAGGTGACGCGCCGCCTGCACCGCCTGCGCCTGAGCACGCTCGACAGCTTTTTCGCTTCGGTCACCACCTGCTTCCCGCTCGAACTCGGCCTCGGCGCCAGCGCCCGGGTCATGGACGAGGCCGAGACCGCGCAGGCGGGTCGCGCCGCCCTCGACGCCCTGCTTGAACGCCTGCATGCCGGTGCCGATGGTGCCGCCCTCAACCGGCTCATGGAGGGCCACAAGCAGGCGACCTTCGGCGCCGAGGAAAAACGCGTCGATGAGTCGCTCATGGACCTCACCCGCGCCTGGCTGACGCTCTGGGAGGACAGCGATCCCGACCGTCCCCTGCGCGGCTGGGGCGACCTCGCTGCGCTCGGCGCGCCGGCGGGCGAATTGACGCCGATGGCCGATCTCATCGCCGGCGTGCGCGCCGCCTTCGTGCCCCCGCATGACAAGGGCGTCGATCTGCTGAATGAGACCCTCACGCAGGTGCAGGAAACTGTGCCGGCGCAGAGCCTGCCGAAGCGGGTCAAGGAACTGCTCGAAAAGCTCGAGTCGATCTGGGACGACCTGCCGCGCGGCACGGCGATTCTCATGTGGCAGGCCAAAAAGTTGCCCCTCACGCCCGAGGCCGGCCGCGCCTGGCGCGCGCTTGCCGAGGGCCTGCTGCACCGCGAACTCCTCGTCCGCGCCGAACGCACGCGCGGCCTGGCGCAAATCCTTGACCTGCACGCCCAGGAATACGCCGCTCAGGTGCGCCAGCGCGGCCGCCTGTCCTTTGCCGATGTCCAGCGCCTGCTCGCCCGCGCCGCTGCGGAGCAGTCGCCCTGGCTCGGCGGCAGTGGCGACCTCTGGTTCCGCCTCGATGCCCGCCACGATCACTGGATGCTCGACGAGTTCCAGGACACCAGCCGCAAGCAGTGGCGCATCGTCAGCAGCCTGGTCGACGAGGTCATCCAGGACGAGGGCGGCCGGCGCAGCTTCTTTGCGGTCGGTGATCCCAAGCAGTCAATCTACCTCTGGCGCGAGGCCGAGCCGGAATTGTTTGCCGACATCCTTGCCGCCTACCCGGCGCGCGCCGATGGCGGTGGCCTGCACCAGCAGCCGCTGAGCGTCTCCTTCCGCAGCGCCCAGCCGGTGCTCGACATGGTCAACGCGGTCTTCGGCGATGCCGCCGCGCTCGCCGCCGTCCTGCCCGCCGGCAGCACCGAGGGTTTCCGCTTCCAGGCCCATCGCGCCGCCAAAACCCAGCTGCGCGGCCACGCGGCTTTGGTGTCGCCCAGCGATGCCGACCTCGATCAGGCCGACCTCGCCGCGGCCCTGCTGCGCCGGATCGATCCGCTCGGCCGCGGCCAGAGCTGCGCCATCCTCGTGCGCCAGAACAAGGACGCGCGCGAGCTCGCCGAACGCCTGCGCGCCAGCACGGGTTTCGACGTCGTCTGCGAGGCCGACCAGCATCCCTGCACCGACAACGCGGTCACCCTCGCCCTGCTGTCGCTGCTCGCCCTCGCCGCCCATCCCGGCGACCGCAAGGCGCTCGGCCACCTGCGCCTGACCCCGCTCTGGCCCCTGGTCGAGTCGCCCGAACGCGGCTGGCGCCTGACGGTGCTGGAAATCCAGGCCCTCATCCAGGAGCGCGGCGTCGCCGGCTTCATGGAGGTCTGGACGCCGCGCCTGCTCGCCCAGGGGCCGGAACTCGACAGTTTCCACCGGCGCCGACTCGCGCAGCTGGCCGACATCGCCGCGGAGTACGATGGCGACGGCAGTCGCTGCCTCGACGGCTTCCTGCGCTTCGCCCGCGAGTACCCGCTGCGCACCCGCGGCCCGGCCCGCTCGATCCAGGTGATGACGGTGCACGCCTCCAAGGGCCTGGAATTCGATCTCGTCCTGCATCTCGTGCACGACCGCGCCATGGACGCCGTGCGCGATGAGCGACTCATTGCCGGACGCGATGCCGAGGGCGTGCACTGGGTGCTGGAAACCCCGCCGCGCGCCTGTGCCCGTCTGCTGCCCGCCCTGCAGGCGCGGCTCGAGCAGGCCGGCCAACGCGCCGCCTTTGAGTCGATCTGCCGGCTCTACGTCGCCATGACCCGCGCCAAGCACGGCCTGTATTTGCTCGCCAAACCGCCGCCCAAGGACGGCAAGGCGGTCAACGAGGCGAAACTGCTGCGCGAGCTGCTTGGCGATGATCAAGCCCGCGACGCGGGCGATGGCCTGCGCTTCGAATGGGAGACCGGCGATCCCGAGTGGTTTGCCGCACGCGCGCTGGTCGCCGGCGCGGCACCACCCGCCGAAGCGCCGCGCCCCGAACCGCTCGGGCCGCTGCTGCGCGCCACCCAGCCGCTGCCGCGCCGGCGCACGCCCTCAGGCGAGGAGAGTTTCCGGGTCACCGGGCGCATCCTGTTTGGCGCGGGTCGCGAACCCGGCCGCCGACTCGGCACCCTCGTGCACGAATTGTTCGCCGAGGTCGAGTCGCTGGCACCGCAAGCCGAACTCGAAGCCCGCTGGCAGTCCCGCGGCCTCGTCAGTGCCGACGACCTCGCCGGCCGCGGCGACCCGGTCGCCCACGAAGCCCTGCGCCAGGTCCGCGGCGTGCTCGCCGCCCCCGCCTGCGCCGCCGTGTTCCAACCACGCGGACCAGTCTGGCGCGAGCGCTCCTTCGATCTGGTGGTCGAGGGCGACTGGATTTCCGGCACCTTTGATCGCGTCCTGCTCGAGAACGACGCCGCCGGTGCGCTGACGGGGGCGTGGATTGTCGATTTCAAGACCGATGACATTGCCGACGACGCCGCTTTGGACGAGAAATGCCAGGGCTACGCGCCGCAGATCGCCCTGTACCGAAGCGCCATCGCCCGGCTGACCGGCCTGCCCCTCGAGGCGGTGCGCGCCAGCCTGCTGTTCACGCGGCGTCAGCAGCTGGTCGCCCTGCCGGCCGGCGGGCGAAAAACGGGCCCCAAACCGGCTTCATAATAATTATAGAAAGTATCATTTTTCTTGAGGTTATGAACAGAATGTGAAAAGAATGGGAAGAATTCGTCCTTCCCATGATCCCTTCCAGCATTCTCCTGGCCACCGAAGGGGTGGCTGCCGCCTTCCTCAAGGTTCCGCAGGTGCTGCATGCCGCCTTCATTGAGAGTCTGACCGGCTGGATCATCGGTCTCATGGCGATCGTGGCGGGTGCCATCCTGGTGGGTCTGCTGCGCCTGCTGCGCGGTGCGCGTCCGCTTGAGTGCGAGATCAAGGACGGAGCCCTGCTGCTGCGCCATGGCCACTGCTGCCAGCATCGGGTTCAGTTGACCGATCTGAACCTCAGCCATGCCGCCATCACCGACCTGAGTTTTGATCCCGGCAATCAGCCCCGCAAACGCCTCGCCGAACCGGGTTGCCCACGGCGCGACAGCGGCTGGTTCCAGCTGCGCAACGGCACCCGCGCCATCGTTTTCCTCGGCGATCCCAAGAACATGGTGCGCATCCCGACCCATTCGGGGTACACCCTGCTGCTGAGCGTGCCGGAGCCCTCGCAGTTGCTCGACCGCCTGCGCGCGGCGGTGGCGCAGAGTGCCGATCAATCGGAGGCGGACGAACCTTCACCGGAACCGGACCGGCCCCGGCCGAAGCGTACCCACTTTTCCAGTTCGACGGCCAGGAAGCAGAAGAAGGCGACCGCACCAATGGCGATCCACGAACGCGCCTCGAGCGGGGTTGTGTGAAACAGCCGGTTCATCCACGGTGAGTAGGTGAAGAAGAGCTGGGCACCGATCATGGCGGCCACGCCGGCCAGCAGCAGCGGATTGCTCCACCAGCCCATGCGCAAGGCCGAGCGGGTCAAGGACCGGCAGCCGAACAGGTAGGCGACCTCGACCAGGACGATGACGTTGACCACCGCCGTGCGTGCCGCGGCGGCGGTTTCGCCGGCGACGTTCATTTCGTGGAAGAACAGCCAGAAGCCGCCGCCGAGCATGAACAGCGACACCAGCCCGGTGCGCAGGATCAGCGCCCGGGTCAGCAGCGGCCGCGCCGGGTCGCGCGGGCGGCGCTGCATGAGGTCGGTCTCCTTGGGCTCAAAGACGAGGGTGATGCCGAGGAAGATGGCCGTCGACATGTTCACCCACAGCAACTGCACCGGCAGCACCGGCAGGGTCAGGCCGAAGAAGATGGCGACCAGCAGGATCAGGCCCTCGCCCAGATTGGTCGGCAGGGTCCAGACGATGAATTTGCGCAGGTTGTCGAACACGCCGCGCCCCTCCTCCACCGCCGCCTCGATCGAGGCGAAGTTGTCGTCGGTCAGCACCATGTCGGCCGCGCCCTTGGCGACGTCGGTGCCGGCGATGCCCATGGCGATGCCGATGTCGGCCTGCTTCAGGGCCGGGGCGTCGTTGACGCCGTCGCCGGTCATGGCGACGACATGCCCGCGCGCCTGCAGGGCCTGCACGAGGCGCAGCTTTTGCTCGGGCGCGACCCGGGCAAAGACCTGGGTGGCCTCCGCGAGTTCGGGCAGCTGCTCCGGAGGCACTTCTTCAAGCTCACGCCCCGTGATGACCCGGATCGTCTCGGCCAGACCGATGCGCGCGGCGATGGCGCGCGCGGTGCCCGCGTGGTCGCCGGTGATCATCTTCACCTGAATGCCCGCCTGCCGGCAGGTCGCCACCGCCCGCACGGCCTCGGCGCGCGGCGGATCGATCATGCCCTGCAGGCCGAGAAAGGTCAGGCCCGCGTCGACATGCTCATGGCCGAGCGCGCCGTCGACATGCCCGCCGGCACGGCGGGCAAAGGCGAGCACGCGCAGGCCGTCGGCCGCCATCGCCTCGACCGCCCGCCGCACCGCCTCCTTGTCGAGCGGCACCGTGCCGCCGTCCGGCCCGAGGGCATCGCCGCAGCGGTCGAGCAGGCGTTCGACGGCGCCGACCTTGTAAATGACCGTGCCCGCCGCCGCCTGGTGCAGGGTGGCGCGGAACATGTGCTCGGATTCAAACGGGATCATGTCGAGCCGCGGCGCGCCGGCATGGGTTTCCGCATGCACCAGCCCGGCCTTGGCGCCCGCCACCAGCAGGGCCGCCTCGGTGGGGTCGCCCTGGATGCCCGGCCGGCCGTCGGCACCGTCGGCCAGCTGCGCCTCGTTGCAGAGCACACCGGCCAGCAGGCACTCGCGCAGGGCCGGTCGCTCGGCCAGCTCGACCCGCGCGCCGCCCTGGCGGATCTCGCCGGCGGTGTCGTAGCCGCTGCCGGTCAACTCAAAGACCTCGCCGCCGGCATGCACCCGCTGCACGGTCATCTGGTTCTCGGTCAGCGTGCCGGTCTTGTCGGAACAGATCACCGTCGTGCTGCCCAACGTCTCCACCGCCGGCAGCTTGCGGATGATGGCCCGGCGTTTCGCCATGCGACTCACCCCGATCGCCAGCACGATGGTCACCGCCGCCGGCAGACCCTCGGGGATGGCGCCCACCGCCAGCGCCACCGACGCCAGGAACATGTCGACCGCCGGCTCGCCGCGCGCCAGACCGATGAGGAAGGTCAGCCCCGCCAGCGCCAGAATCACCCACAGCAGCAGCCGGCTCAGCTCGGCGATCTTGCGCGTCAGTGGCGTCGAGATCTCCACGGCCTCGGCGATCAGCCAGGCAATGCGGCCCGTCTCGGTCCGGTCGCCAATCGCCCACACCAGCCCCTCGGCCTGACCGGCACTCACCAGCGTGCCGGCATAGGCGAGGTTTTTGCGGTCGGCCAGTACGACGTCGTGCTCGAGCGGGTCGGGATGCTTGGTCACCGGCAGTGATTCGCCGGTCAGGGCCGACTCATCGACCTGCAGCCGGTGCACCTGGAACAGCCGCAGGTCGGCCGGCACTCGGTCGCCCGACTGCAGCAGGACGACGTCGCCCGGCACCAGCTCGGCCGAGGGCACGCGCTGGCGACGCCCGTCGCGGCGCACGCTGACCTCGGCCACCGTCAGGCGGCTCAGCGCCTCAATGGCCTTTTCCGCCTTCGATTCCTGCAGCCACCCGATGACGGCGTTGATGAAGACGACGCCAAAGATGACCCCGGAATCGACCCACTCCTGCAGGAAGGCGGTGACGCCTGAGGCGATGAGCAGGATGTAGACGAGCGGCTGGTTGAACTGCAGCAGGAACCGCTTCCACTCCGGCGTGCCGGCCCGGGCGGACACCCGGTTCGGTCCAAACTCCTGATGCCGGCGCCGCGCCTCCGCGCTGCTCAAGCCATGCTCGAGATCGGCTTTCAGCAGTTGGCAGACCTCACGCAGCTCGAGCTGGTGCCAGGGGGAAACGGGGGCGTTTGACATGGCAGGGAAACCCTGGG
>JAEYYS010000190.1 GCA_023428335.1 Verrucomicrobiota bacterium
CCACCCTGCAGGCCCTGGCCGCGGTCGGTCAGACCCACCTCATGCACGCCTATGAAAACCTGCTGCGCGACCACGGCCTGCATGTCGCCCAGCTGCTGGTGACCCATGAGGATCTGGAAGCGGCGCCGCGCGCGGCCCGCTTCAAGGCGACACTGGAGCGCCTGCTCGAGTTCCCCCAGGTGGTGCCGGTGATCAATGAGAACGACAGCGTCGCCATCGAGGAACTGCGCTTTGGCGACAACGACCTGTTGTCCTCGCACATCGCCCGTCTTTGGGGCGCCGACCTGCTGCTGCTGCTGACCAGCGCACCCGGCCTGCTGCGCGATCCGGAAAACCCCGCCGAGGGGCCGATCCCCCTGGTCGAGGACGTGGCGGCGGTCATCCATCACGCCCAGGAAAAGAAGACCCAGCTTGGTACCGGTGGCATGGTTTCGAAGCTGCGCGCCGTCCAGGACGCCGCCAAGGCCGGAGTCGAGTGCATCATCGCCTCGGGCCGGCAGGCCGAGCAAATCCCGGCCGTGGTGGCCGGCGGTGGCGTCTGCACCCGCTTCCTGGCTGCCGACCAAACGGCCGGTTGAACCTGCCGGGCATCGGCGCTAAGGAAGCGCCCCCATGTTCCGCGCTGTTCTTACCGACCGTCTCCAAGCTGCTTTCGCCGCCGCCGGCATCGATCTGCCGGAGGGCTTTGCACCCGAAGTTGCCCTCGCCTCGGACACCCGCTTTGGCGACTATCAGAGCAACGCGGCGATGATCCTGGCCAAGCGTCTGAAGACCAACCCGCGCGCCCTGGCCCAGCAGGTGGTCGACAAGCTCGACACCGCCGGCCTGTGCGAAAAGGTCGCCATCGACGGTCCCGGTTTCCTCAACTTCACCCTCTCGGCCGCCGCCCTCGAAGGCCGGCTCGGGCGGATCCTCGCCGACGAGCGGGCCGGTGTGCCACCCGTGACCGCGCCCAGGCGCATCGTCGTCGATTTCTCGGCGCCCAACATCGCCAAGCCGATGCATGTCGGCCACATCCGCAGCACCTTCCTCGGCGATGCCCTGGCGCGCACGGCGCGTTTCCTCGGGCATGAGGTCATCACCGACAATCATGTCGGCGACTGGGGCACGCAGTTTGGCATGATCCTGCATGGCTGGAAGACCCGGCTCGATCGCGAGGCCCTGGCGCGCGATCCGATCCATGAGCTGGTGCGGGTGTACAAGACCGTCAACGCCGAGGCCAAGGCCGATGAGGCCGTGCTGGAGACCTGCAAGGGCGAACTGGTGCGGCTGCAGCAGGGCGATGCCGAAAACCTCGGCATTTGGAAGGAGTGCGTGCGCCTGACCCTCGAGCAGTTGGCGAAAGTCTATGACGCCCTCGATGTCCGCTTCGATCACTACCTGGGCGAGAGCTTTTACAACGACGCCCTGGCGCCGCTGGTGGAATCCCTGCTCGCCGCCGGCATTGCCCGCGAGAGCGAGGGGGCGGTCGTGGTGTTCAGCGACGGCAGCCTGCCGCCCGAGGAGGATCCCTTCCTGATCCGCGACAAGGACGATTGGAAGGCCGCGCCCTGCATCGTTCGTAAAAGCGACGGCGGTTTTCTCTATGCCACCACCGATCTGGCCACCATCGACTACCGCGTGCGCGAGTGGCGGGCCGATGAGATTTGGTACGTGGTCGGCGCGCCGCAGCAGCTGCACTTCCGTCAGGTGTTCGCCGTCGCCCGCCGCCGTGGCGCGACGACACAAATGACCCACATCGCCTTCGGCAGCATCCTGGGTCCGGACGGCAAGATGTTCAAAACCCGCAGTGGCGAAACGGTCGGCCTGCTGGAGGTCATCGACGAGGCCATCGAGCGTGCCCGCGAGGCGGTGGCGAGCCGCGAGCAGGGACTGGATGCCGCGGCGCAGGAGGAGATCGCGCGCATCATCGGCACTGGCGCGGTGAAGTACGCCGAGCTGAGCCAGAACCGCCTGACCGATTACAAGTTCAGCTGGGACAAGCTGCTGTCGCTGCAGGGCAACACCGCGCCCTACCTGCTCAACGCCTACGTGCGCACGCGCAGCATCTTCCGCAAGCTCGACGCTGCCGAGGCGGCGCCCGCGGCGGACGAGGCCTTCAGCCTGACCGACCCCGCCGAGCGCGCCCTGGCGGTCAAGCTGGCGCAGTTTGCCGAGGCGGTGCACGACATCCTCAACGATCACCGCCCGAACTTGCTGGCCAACTACCTCTTCGAACTGGCCAACAGCTACCATGCCTTCTACGAGGCCTGTCCGGTGCTCAAGGCCGAGGGCAGCGTGCGTCGCACCCGGCTCGCCCTCTGCGAGGCGGCCGGCAAGGTGCTCAAGACCGGTCTCGGCCTGCTCGGCATCCGCACCACCGAGCGCATGTGAGTTGGGAAAACGCCGGCCCGGGCGAAGAACCGCCCGGGTTGCGCCTTATTTGACTTTTTGGCGCGCGGTTTCCGTCCCACCTCGCCCCTTGCAACCTCCCCCGCCGCGCCTACACTCCGCCCACTCATGCGTCAGAATTCCCCCTTTGTCCGCGTCCTGCTGCTCTTCGTCTGCGGCTGGCTGATCGCCGCCGGGCTGCAGGCCCAGACC
>JAEYYS010000254.1 GCA_023428335.1 Verrucomicrobiota bacterium
GGAATCAGTCATGGGGGAAATCTGGGGCGGGGTGTTACTTGAGGTATTCAGCGAGGGCGGCAGGGTCGGCGGCGAGGTGGTCGCCAAGGTCTTTGTGAGGCGGCGGCGGTCGGATCGCCTTCACGTCACAGCCGGCGGCGCGCAGGTCGGCAAGCCAAGTTGCGGCTCCATCCTGGCCGGCGGCGTCATCGTCCAGAAGGATGGTCACGCGCCGGCCGGCCAGCGCAGCGAGGGCGGCAGGGTCGGAGGTGAAACGGGAACTGGCAGAGGTCGCGGCGACAACGGCCCAGCCCTCGGCGGGGTCGGTCGCTTCGATCAACGCCAGGCCTTCGAGCAGCGCAATGCAGCCTTCCACCAGCAGCACGCGCACGGATGGGCCGCCCAGGTGGCGCAGGCCCAAGAAATGCCCTTGCGAGCCTGGCAGGTTCTTGGCCTTGGCTTCCCTCGCGCCGGCCAGGGGGAGCTTGCCACCGTCGAAGCGGCGGGCCTGGCAAAAAGTGCCCTCGGTGAGGATGAAACAGGCGTGTCCGTCCACCTGGCAAACCTTCAACCAGCCCAGCCGCGCGGCGGCCAGGACGGCGCGCACGGGCAGGCGTCGAAGCTCGGCAATGCGCCCGATCTCGCCGGCGGTCGGCGGGCGTAGGGTCGGCCAGGAAAAACGGGCGGCGGCCTTGCGTGCTTCCACGGCCTCGGCCTGGCGCTTTGCCTCCAGGGCGGCAACCTGGCGGCGTTGCTCGGCCTCGCGGCGTTCCTCGGCGGTCAGCGGGCGGGCGGTGCGGGCGGCGTCGAGCAGGTGCCCGAACGGCCGTTGCCCATCGAGGCGGGCGGACCTGACCTTGTGTCTCAGCTCGGCCTCGGGCCAAGGCGGCAGGCATTCGGCGTTCCACTCGCGCAGGATGTCGAGGGCTTCGGCGTCGGACAGGTCAAAGCCACGGACGGCGGCGACGGCGGCGTTGAAGGCGGCCGCGTGTCCACCCTGGCCAGCCACAGCAACCGGCATCTGGCGGACGTAGGCGGCCGCGCGTCCCATCGGTGAGGTATTCACTTGCTCCGGCCTCCCTTCTTCTTGGCGGTGCCACGCTTGGGGGCGAATCGCCGGGGTTCGATCTCGCGGCGGGTGCGAAAGCCGGGGTCGGGGCGGCCGCAGGACATGAGGCGGCAGACATTTTCCGGCAGGTCGCAGCGGCAAATCAACTCCTCGGGGTCATCGCCGGCGGGGGCGTTCTCGGGTCTTTCAAGCATTGCGCAAAGTTGGTTGCGCAGGCGGCGGGGGCGTCTATTTTCCCGAATCTTTGACACTCGGGGACGGCTCGCGGCCTGCATGGTTGCGGGCCGTTCTTTTTCAGGCCGTGGCCGTTTTCGCTTGGGGCCGGACGTGGAACCGTTGGCGCAGGGCGCTTTCCACTTCGTGCAGGTCGTAGCGGACGGCCTTTCCGATCTTGAAGAACGGCAAGGCTCCGTTGCGGGTCAGTTCGTCAATGGTGCGCAGCGATAGGCCGCAGTGCGCGGCAATCTGCTTGCGGGTCTTCTTCTCGGCGGGGTGGCTTGGTGTGGTGTTATCGCTCATGGCGATGCGCACAAAAGCCACAAGATGCGGGGAATAAATGCGCAGGAATTCGGAAGAATTGCCCCCTTATTCGGTGAGGCCTCCTTACTTCTTGGGCTGCCCTCTTTTGCCCGGGATTTTCTTTGCGCCTAGGCGGCTCATCATCCGGCCAACTGTCCTTCTCCGATCGCCGGCTTTGGGATTTGCAGCGTTGAGTTGCTTGCCAAAATCGTCTTCCGTCATCGGCGGAAGATGCCACTTGGAACGCTCGGGGCGCTCGTCATACTGGCGCGTGACGATAACAGCCGCTTCGGTCCACTCGGCATCCACGGGCTTCCAATCTCCGTTTTCGTCAACACGCCCGTCTTTGAGAACCTTGGCGATACCTTCAAACAGCGGCAGGGCGGCTTTATCTCCCTGCATGATGGCTTCAACGATCATGCCTCCGACATAGACGAGCCATTCGAGCCGGTCTTGTTCTTGGCCAGGGTCGGGGCATTCGGGAATTCGCTTCATCCGCTCACGCGTCTGCATGACAAGATCAATGGCTTGCCCGTGGTAGTCACCAAACAGAGCTTCATCCAAGTTCGCGGGACTCTTCTTCCCGCCCCGTTTCCGTCCAGCGTTCTTCTTCGTGCTCATACGGCCGCCCTCCTCATCGGAATGATGTTGCTCGCCTTCCCTGGCAGGATGGCGAAGAAGGCCTTGCCCTCTCCGCGCCGGACAAGGTTCTCGTAATGCTTCTTGAGGACGGCGACGCTATGCCCAAGGGACGCGGCCACCCGTGCATGGTCGGCATGAAGTTCCATCGAGTAGGAGGCGCAGCTATGCCGGGCGGCGTTGGATGGCCAGGACTTAATTCCAGCGGCGGTGCAAGCGGCGCGCAGTCGCGGATAAAAGGTCTCGTTGGACATCCCAACAGGACCGGCCAGCTTGCGGTGCGGCTCCAGCCAAGCGGCCAAATTCTTCGCCATCGGCACGTTGCGCACTCCGGTCTTGCCATCGCTGGAAACACGGATGGAAAGCCGTTCAAAGTCGAAGTCGGCCCAGTCGAGGCGGGCAATCTCAGAGGTTCGCAGGCCAGCGAAAAAGCCGACAGCAACCGCCGGCACGATCTCAGCCGGGGCGGCGGCGAGCAGGGCGCGCACTTGCGCAATGGTCAGGATGCCGGGGCGTTTGATCTTGATGCGCGGCACCTCCCAGCCCTCGGCGGCGTTATGCGTCACCAGCCCTTGTTTGCGGCACCAGGACAAGAAAACGCCAATCAAGCGGTGATGGTTCGCCAGGGTGAGCGGTGACAGCTTGAGGCCGTTCAAGTAGGCGGTGACATCCGCCGGTGTGATCTGGGAAACCAGCTTGGCTTTGAAGCGCTTGGCGAAGCGTTCCACCCGGTGCTTGATGTCGGCCAAGTAGCGGTCGCTCATGCCCTGGCGCTCCTTGGCGTCGGAGAAGCGCTTGAATGCCTCCAGGGTCAGAATGCTGGCGCGGGTGTTGTCCAGGTGTTCGCAGTAGAAGCGCAGGGCCGTTTCAAGGCTGAAATCGGCAACGCCCTTGCCATGGTATTCCTCGGCCTTCTCGCGCGCCAGGATGACAACGCGGCGCTCGGCCTCAGTAATCTCGCCATGCTTCCGGCCCAGATTGAGCAGTTCCACTTTCTTCTCGGCGGCGAAGGCGTTCGCCTCGGCCAGCGTCCGGAAGTATCGACGTTCACGCTTCCCCGCTTGAACGTAGCAGACGACGCGTGCGTACTTCGGGTGCTTGATAGGCTTGTTTGAGACGAGGCTTTTCTTGCGGCTCATGGCGCAGAATGATGCGCCTAATTGCACGGAACAGCAATCAAAAGTGGCGACAAAGTGGCGACGAATACGAAGAACCCTTGTTCTATAAGGAACTCAAGCGGACTTAAAATCCGCTGGCGGGCAACCGCCTTGTGGGTTCGAGTCCCACCATCGGCACAGCCGTGACGCGGAAGTTTTGACATCCGCCTGGTCGCGACTAATCTCGCCGATGATGATTCGGTCGCGGGTGCTGTGCAGCTTCCTCCTCCCCTTCCTGTGGCTGCCGGCCTTCGGTGCGGGCGATGTCGTTCTGGATGCCGGCTTCGGCACGGCTGGCCTCGTGCTGCCGGCCTTTCCCGGCCAACCCTCGATCGACTCGGCTGGTGAGGGCCGCTGCGTGGCCGTGCAGGAGGATGGCAAAATGGTCCTGGCCGGACACTCTCTCGCTGGCGGCGCACGCCGCATCGCCGTGTTGCGCTTCCTGGCCGACGGCCAGCCGGACAGCAGCTTCGGCAGCGGCGGCGTCGCCCTGCTGGACTCCCCGAACGGCGATGACCAGGCCGCAGCCCTGTGGCTGCAGGAGGATGGCATTCTGGTTGCCGGACGCACCTTCAGCGGCGGCGACAATGACATGCTGCTGTTGCGACTGAATGCCAACGGCACGCCGGACACCGGCTTCGGCACGGGCGGGCGGTTTCAAGCAGACTTTGACGGTGCCGACGACACGGCCCAGGCCCTGGCCGTCGACGCGCTCGGCCGCCTGGTTGTGGCAGGCATGGCCACCCAGGGCGGCACACGCTCGGCCGCGGTGCTGCGCTGCCTCGCCGACGGCACGCCCGACATGTCC
>JAEYYS010000265.1 GCA_023428335.1 Verrucomicrobiota bacterium
GGTGCCCGTCGTCTCCGCGCCGAACCCGCACAACCGCAAGTACCTCGAAACCAAAAAACGCAAACTCGGCCACAAGCTCTGATCTTCGAACCAGGAACCGAGAACCGCGAACCCATCACACTCCCCCATGTCCCAAAACGGCCCCAGCCGCCCACGCACCCTGCACGAGCCGGTCTCGATCGCCATCGTCGCCAGCCTGTACAACAACACCCACGTCCAGGGCCTGCTCGACTCGGCCTGCGAGGAGCTCAACGAGATCGCCCCGAACGCCGCCATCACGGTCTACCGTGTGCCGGGCGCCTTTGAAATCCCGGTCTGCATCGAGAACGTCCTGCGCCACAGCCGCCCCGATGCCGTCATCGGCTTCGGCGTCATCATCCGCGGCGCCACCGATCATGCCGACCTCGTCGGCGCCTCGGTGACCGATGCCCTGCAGAAGCTGGCGGTGCGCCACTGCACGCCGGTCGTGCACGAGGTGCTGCTGGTCAGCACCGAGCAGCAGGCCGTCGAACGCTGCCTGGGCACCACCCTCAACCGCGGCACCGAGGCCGCGCGCGTGGCCGTGCAGATGATCAGCCTCTTCCGCAAGATGAGCGACAGCTTTGCGGGCGAACCCGGCGCGGAGGACTTTTGAGCCATGGGCAAGCGACGCGAAGGGCGGGAAGCCGCCGTGCAATTTCTGTTTGCCCATGATCTTCACGGGGAGCACACCCCCGGTGAGCAGGAAGCCTTCTGGGAAATCCACAACGCCAAGCCGGCCGTGCGCACGCATGCCGAAAGCCTCGCCCGCGGCGTGCTCGCCCACCGCGAGGAGATCGACGCCCTGATCGCGCCGGTGCTGCAGAACTTCCGCCTGGAGCGCGTGGCCAACGTCGACCGCAACATCCTGCGTCTCGCCGTCTACGAACTGCTGCACCAGCCCGAGGTGCCGGCGCCGGTCATCCTCAACGAGGCCATCGAAATCGCCAAGAGCCTCGGGGCCGGTGAATCCGGCGGCTTCGTCAATGGCATCCTCGACCAGATCGCCAAACGCACGCGACCCAACGCGCCGCGCCGCAAGCCGGCCGAGCAGGAGTGACTCACTCGATCTCCCGCGCACGCGGCCGGCGCTGGCGCTCGATCTCACGCCGGTCCTCGCGGTTGCGCGCCTGGATCTTGTGATCGCGCTTGGCCCGCCGCTCGAGGGTGATCTGGCGCTTGCGCCGGCGCCGGCGCAGCTCGGCGATCTCCTCATCGAGCTTGAGATAGGCCTCGTAGCGTTCGGCTGACAAAGTGCCGTCCTCCACCGCCGCGCGGATCGCACAACCGGCATCGCGGCCATGCTTGCAGTTGTGGTGGCGACAGTCCGCGGCAATGGCATCGACATCGGCGAAGCGCTCGCGCAGCGTCGTTTCATCGGTCCACATCTGCACCTCGCGGATGCCCGGGTTGTCCATGACAATGCCGCCCTTCGGCAGCAGCAGCAACTCGCGCGTCGTCGTCGTGTGCCGGCCCTTGCCGGTGACCTCGTTGACCTCGCCGATCCACAACCACTCCTCGCCGAGCAGGTGGTTGATCATCGCCGACTTGCCGACGCCGCTGGACCCAATGAAGGCCACCGTCTCGCCCTTCTTCAGAAAGGCGCGCACGGCCTTGAAACCGCGCCCCTTCTCGACGCTGGTGATGCAGACCACCGCCTCCGGGTTCAGTTCGCGGATCGCCGCGGCCGCTTCCTCGCACTCCGCCGCCGTGTGCAAATCCGCCTTGTTGAGGATGACCAGCGCACGCGCGCCACTGCGGCCGATGAGCGCAAAGTAGCGCTCCAGGCGGCGCAGGTTGAAGTCCGGCCCCGGCTCGGTGACCACGGCCACCGTGCTGACATTGGCGGCAATCACCTGCTCCTCCGCCGCCTCCCCGGGTGCCTTGCGCGAAAAACAGGTCTGCCGCGGCAACCGCGCCCGGATGACATTCTCCCCGCCTTCCGTGTCAATCGCCACCCAGTCGCCCACCGCCGGCAACTCGGCATCGGTCTCGGCCGCATGATACAGGCGCCCGCTGAGCACGACTTCCATCTCGACAATCTCACCGTCCTCCACGCTCAGCGCACCATAGGCAATCTTGTGGTCGCGGCTCAGGCGCGCGGGCATCCAGCCCTGCTTGCGGCAGTCGGCAAAGGCTTGCTCAAAGGCGTCGTTCCAGCCCAGATCGTGGAGGGTCATGAACGGCCAACTTAGTTTCTTCCCGACAAACCGCAAGACTTCCCGCGTCCGAATAACATTTGACGTCGTTATCATGCAACTTAGTCTGCCCTCCTTCGCATGAACGCCAACATCCCCACCCTCGAACAACTCAAGCGCGCCGCCCAAGTCGCCGAACAAATCGCCAAACTGGAAGCCGAACTTCAGGCCGTGCTCGGCGGTGGCAAAACCCGCGGTCGCAAGCCCGGCAAAGTCGCCAAGACCGAGGAAGCCTCGGAAGCCGCCAAGCCGGCGAAGAAGTCGCGCAAGAAGCGCGCCCGCAACATGACCCCGGAAGCCCGTGCCCGCATCGCCGAAGCCCAGAAGGCTCGCTGGGCGAAGTTCCGCAAGGACCAGAAGGCCTAACCGTCATCTTTTCCCTCGCGGGCGCGGCTCCGGCTTGACCGGTCGCCGCGCCCGTTGTTTTTGCTGCCATGACCTTCCGCCTGCTCGCCCTGCGCTTTCATGTGCTGCCCATGCGCACGCGTTTCCCGTTCCGCTACGGGATCGCCAGCATGACCGCCGTGCCGCACCTCTTCGTCAGCGCACGCCTTGAGACGGAGGGGCGCGAGATCGACGGCGTCGCGTCCGAGGGCCTGCCGCCCAAGTGGTTCACCAAGCATCCGGACACGCCCTTCGAGGCCGACCTGGCCGAGATGCTGTCAGTCATTCAGAACGCCGCCCGCATCGCCGGCAATGCCGCCGCCAAGCCCACCGGTTTCTTCCCCTGGTGGCGCGACCTGCACGATGAACAAAAGCGCTGGGCCACGCTGCGCGGACTGCCGCCCCTGCTCGCCAACCTCGGTGTCAGCCTGATCGAACGCGCGGTGCTCGACGCCCTCTGCCGCGCCCAGGCCCAGCCCCTGCACACCCTGCTGGCCGCCAATGCCTTCGACCTGCAGCTCGATGCCCTGCGACCCGAAGTCGCCGGCCTGCGCCTCGATCAACTGCTGCCGCCCGCCCCGCTCGCCGCGGTCGCCGCCCGGCACACGGTGGGGCTCAGCGATCCCCTGCGCGCCGCCGACATTCCCGCCGATGAACGTCTCGACGACGGCCTGCCACAGGCCCTCGAGGATTGCATCCGCAGCTACCACTTGAGCCATTTCAAGATCAAGGTCTGCGGCCAGCCGGAAATCGACCTGCCGCGCCTGCGCGAGCTGACCCGCGTGCTGCAAAGCCACTGCCCGGCCGGCTTCCAGGCCACGCTCGATGGCAACGAGCAGTTCGTCGATTTCGCCAGCTTCCGCGACTTCTACGATCGCCTCGCCGCCGATCCCGCCCTCGAGCCGCTGTTCCGCAGCCTGCTCTTCATCGAGCAACCCCTGCACCGCGACCACGCCCTCGGCAATGCCGCTGCGGCCGGCTTGCGCGACTGGCGCGACGCGCCGCCGCTCATCATCGACGAGTCCGATGGCTCCCTCGACGACCTGCCGCGCGCGCTCGAACTCGGTTACCACGGCACCAGCCACAAGAACTGCAAGGGCGTCATCAAAAGCCTCGCCAACGCCGCCCTGCTGCGCGTGCGCGCCCCGCAGATGTCGCGCCCGCCCATCCAGAGCGCCGAAGACCTCGTCAACGTCGGCCCGGTCGCCCTGCTCCAGGATCTGGCCGTCGTCGCCGCGCTCGGCATCCCGCACGTCGAACGCAACGGCCACCACTACTTCCGCGGCCTGTCGATGCACGAGCCCGAACTCCAGGACGCCCTGCTCGCCCGTCACCCCGGCCTCTACGAACGCCACCCGCAGGGCTTCGCCGCCCTCGCCATCCATCAGGGCCGCCTCGACCTGCGCAGCGTTAATTCCGCCCCCTTCGGCTGCGGTCTCGACCTCGACACCACCGCCTTCACCCCGCTGAACGACTGGATCAAGGCCGGCGGACTGGCTGAGCTGGGGGAAGTTTAAAGTTTCAAGTTGGAGGTTTAAAGTTCCAGGGGCCGCGCGTGGACTGCGGCGCTCCCATCTCTGATCTTTCGTCGAAAACGTGGACGCGGAAAGTAGGGTTAGTTGTTTTGGATGGCTTGTTCGAAGGCCACTCCCATCTCCCATCTCCCATCCCCCATCTCCGGCGGCGCAGCCGCCTCACCTTCCCCGTTGCACGGCAAACCTCGCCAGGCAGCGATCGCGCTCGGTGGCGTGATCGACGATGGGCAGCGGGTAACCCGGGGCGATCGACCGGCCATCCGTCGGTGCTTCGTGAAAGCGTTCGGGTGAAACGTCGCGCAGTTCCGGCACCCAGGTCTTGATGTAAACCCCGAGCGGATCATGGCGCTTGGTCTGCGTCCACGGATTCTGGATGCGGAAGTACGGCGCGGCATCGGCACCGGTGCCGGCACTCCACTGCCAGCCGCCGTTGTTGCTGGCGTTTTCGCCATCGACCAAATGCTGCATGAAGAAACTCTCGCCGCGCTTCCAGTGACCGTGCAGGTCCTTGGTCAAAAACATCGCCGTGATCATGCGCAGCCGGTTGTGCATGAAACCGGTCGCCAGCAACTGGCGCATGCCGGCATCGACGATCGGGAACCCGGTGCGTCCCTGGCTCCAAGCCTCGAAGTGCTCGTCCGTGCCCGGCCAGGGCATGCCGCGGAACTCGGGATTGAACTCCTCCTCGAAAACATCGGGGTAATGCCAGAGGATCGCCAGATAAAACTCCCGCCAGGCCAGCTCCTTGATGTAAGTCTCCACCGACACCCGCGCGCTCGCCGGTGCCTCGGGCGACAGACTGCCGATGCAGCGATGATGGATCTCGCGGATCGACAACAGCCCAAAACGCAGGTCCTGGCCGAGGCGCGAGGTCGTCATGCCCGCCGGGATGTCACGCTCCTGCTTGTAGCGATGCAGGGCGCCGCCCTCGATGAAATGCTTCAGGCGCGCCCTTGCCGCACGCTCCCCCGGCTCGGGGATCGCCGCCGTGCAGGCCGGCAGCTTCCAGTCGGCCAGACCCGGCAGCGGCAGGCTGGGCACGGTCGGTGCCGGCCCGAGGCTCGTGGGCCGACCGCGCGGCAGGGTCTTGTCCTGCGCCAGCCAGCTCTTCGAATACGGCGTGTAAACGCGGTAGGGGCCGCCGCTGCCGGTCAGCACCTCCTCCGGCTCATGGAGCACACGATCCTTGAAATCGCGACAGGCCACGCCGAGCCGGGCGCAGACCGCGCGCAGCTTGGCTTCCATGGCGCGACCATACGGATCGTAGTCGCGGTTGAAATGCACCGCACTGGCGCCGGTCTCGACGATGAGCTTCTCCAGCTCCACATCGGCCCGACCGCGCCGCAGGATCAGGCGACTGCCGAGCGACTCGAGATTCTTCGCCAATGAGTCCAGACAGCCGCAGAGGAACTGCTGACGGATTGGCCCCGTCCAGTCGTGCGCGCTTTGCCAATCGCTCAGCACATACACCGGCACCACCTGCGCCCCACCCTGGGCCGCCGCCAGCAGGGCGGGATTGTCGGTGAGGCGGAGATCGCGGCGGAACCAGTGCAGGATGACGTCGGGCATGGAGGTGCTTACGCGGCACGCGGCGCGACGGCGACAGCCCTTTTCCGGCAAAACCGGCCGACCACCAACGTTTCCGCGCCATGCGTGCCTTGCTCCTTGCCCTGCTCACCGTCGCCCTGCCTGCCGCGGCGGCCGAGAAACTCAACCTGCTCTTCCTCACCACCGACGACATGAGTTGCGACTCGGTCGGCGCCTGGGGCTGCAAGCTGGCCGACACCACCCCGCACCTCGACCGCCTCGCCGCCCGCGCCCTGCGCTTCAACCATGCCTTCGTCCAGGTCGGCAACTGCATGCCCTCGCGCAACGTCATGGGATCGGGTCGCTACCCGCACAACAACCGTGTCGAAGGCTTTTATCCCATCAAGGACCCCGACTACCCCGTGCTGGCCGACCTCATGAAGGCCGGCGGCTGGTTCACCGGCATCCGAGGCAAGGTCCCGCATGCCACGCCCTACTCGCCCTATCCCGGCTGGGATGCCGTGCTCGACACCCTGCCGGACGGCCAGCGCGCCCATATCAAGGACCCCGCCTCCTACCACGCCTGTGTGCAGGACGGCATCGCCCGCGCCAAGGCCGCCCAAAAGCCCTTCTTCCTCAACATCAACATCTCCGATCCGCACAAGCCCTTCTACAATGAGAAGGGCCGGGGCGATCCCCACGTGCCCAGCCGCGTCTTCAGTGCCGACGAGGTGCCCGTGCCCGGTTTCCTGCCCGACGACCCCGAGGTGCGCGCCGAGTTGGCCCTCTACTACTCCACCGTGCGCCGCGCCGACGACTGCGTGGGCCAGGTGCTGCGCGCCCTCGAGGAAGCCGGCGAACTGGAGCGCACCGTCATCCTCTTCCTCTCCGACCACGGCATGCCCCTGCCCTTCGCCAAAACCCAGCTCTACTACCACAGCACCCGCACCCCCATGATGGTCGTCTGGCCCGGCGTCACCCGCCCCGGCAGCATCGACGACGACCACCTCGTCTCCGCCGTCGACCTGCTGCCCACCCTGCTCGATGTCTTCCGCCTGCCGCATCCCGACGGCCTCGACGGCCGCAGTTTCGCCCCAGTCCTCCGTGGCGAAAAGCAGGCCGGCCGCGAGTATGTGGTCACCGAATACAACGAAAACAGCGGCGGCAACCGCAGCCCCATGCGCTCCATCCTCACCAAGGAGCACGCCTACCTCTTCAACCCCTGGTCCAACGGCGAGCGCGTCATGCGCACCGCCACCCAGGGCACCGTCACCTACCGGCGCATGCAGGCCCTCGCCAAGACCGACCCACAAGTCGCCGCCCGCCTCCACCTCATCGACCACCGCCTGCCCGAGGAACTCTACCACTACGCCTACGATCCCGACGCCCTCACCAACCTGCTCGGCAAACCCGAGGTCGCCGACGTCCAGGCCCGGCTCACCCGTGCCCTCGAAGACTGGATGCAGCGCACCCGCGACCCCCTGCTGGCCGTCTTCCGCCAGCGCCACGACCCCGCCGTGCGCGAAGCCTTCATGCAGCAGGCCCAGACCGAGGCCGACCAGCGTCGCCAGCAAGGCAAGGGCAAGGCCAAAAAAGCCTCAGGCCCCCGCCAAGCCAGGACCGCCACCGGCCAACCACCCGCCCTGCCCGGCGGCGAAGTCGACCTGCAACTGCAGGCCCCCGCCAAAGTCACCCGCGGCGGCACCTGCACCGTCCACCTCCACCACCGCCTGCCAGAAAGCCTCGGCCCGCAAAAACTCCACGTCACCCTCAAAGCCGCCAACGGCCGCCGCCTTGAACGCCAGATCTTCGACGTCCAAGGCGATGCCACCCTCTCCGTCTTCTTCCCCCTGCCCGCCGACACCTCAGACAAGACCGTCTCCTTCGCCGCCTTCCTCGGCGAAGAATTCCCCAAAAACCTCAAGCACGTTCAGTCCGAGCCGGTGCCGGTGGAGTGAGGGAGTGGGGGCTGATGACGGG
>JAEYYS010000280.1 GCA_023428335.1 Verrucomicrobiota bacterium
GTGACGGTCCTGGCGGCGGCGGAGCCCGCGGTCATGCGGCCGGGGGTGAAGCTGTTCACCGACCGTTTCTACACGCTCAAGGCCATGCCGGCAGCGGCGCGCGATCTGCCGTTTCATCGCACCGGCATCGAGAAGTTGCAGGTGCGGGTGACCGAGCCGGGGGTGTTGCTGGCACTGACGCCCGTGGCGCGACCGGAGTCCGGGCCTTACAGTCAGGAGACGGCCTTGCAAAAGGCGGGCTTCACCCGGATGCCGGCGGATCCGGTGGAACTGTTTCCCGGGCAGGCGCATCATGTCTGTTTGTATCGCAGGGCGGTGAAGTCGGGTGAGACCTTCCGGTTCCGCAAGCTGACGCTGCTGGTGCTTGCGGACGGCGCGCAGGTTCGCGAGATGGATGGCTGGACCCCCTCGGTCATTCTGAATCCCGGCGCGGAGTTTCAGGATGAGGCGCGGGCCGGTGCGATGATCATCGGCATGGATCGCACGCCCAAGGGGCGGATCTGGGGCTGCTGGACGGGCACGGGCGACAAGAAGGACGGCTATTTCCTGCTGGCGACCAGCGACGACGGTGGCACCACGTGGTCGAAGCCGCGCCTGGCGGTCGGGGCGCGCCTGGAGGCCACGCAAAAGATCAGCGGCGCGCTGGTTGGCAATCTGTGGACCGATCCGAAGGGCCGGCTCTGGCTGTTTTTCGATCAGCAGCTTGGCGATCCGCAGGGACGCATCAGCAACTGGTTCATCCGCTGCGACGATCCGGATGCGGCCGAGCCGGCATGGAGTGAGCCCACCCAGTTTGCCGAGGGCTGCACGTTGAACAAACCGACGGTGCTCAAGGATGGCAGCTGGCTGCTGCCGGTGTCCGACTGGCAGAAAAAGACCGCGCGGGTGTTCGCGTCGACCGACGCGGGCGCGACCTGGAAGGAGCGCAGCAGCCTGCAGTTCCCGGGCTGGCAGTTCGATGAGCACATGATGGTGGAACTGAAGGACGGTCGCCTGTGGATGCTGGCGCGCACCAGCGGTCAGCCGCACGAAAGTTTTTCCAGCGATGGGGGGCGCACCTGGAGCGAGCCGAAGCAGGCGGCGACGGTGCAGAATGTCAGCTCGCGCTTCTTCCTGCGCCGGCTGGCCTCGGGTCGCCTCCTGCTGGTGAAGAATGGTTCGCCGGCCGAGCGTCTGCTGCAGCGCAGCCACCTGAGCGCCTGGCTGTCCGACGACGAAGGCCGGACCTGGCAGGGGGGGCTGCTGCTCGATGAACGCAGCGCGGTGTCCTATCCCGATGGCTTCGAGTCGCCCGATGGCCTGATCCACATCCTCTATGACTGGAACCGCCACACCGACGCGGAGATCCTGCTGGCGAAGTTTCGCGAGCAGGACATCCTCGCCGGCAGGATGGTCTCGAAGGAGGGCAAGCTGCGGATGCCCGCCAACAAGGCCACCGGTCCAAAGCCGGAAAAACTCTACAACGGCATCGAACTGCCCGACCAGTGGCCGCCGCGCTTTCTGGATCCGGCGTCCGTCGAGCCGATGGCGGTGCCCTATCTGCAGCGCCCGCCGAAGGTGATCCCGATCGATGTCGGTCGGCAGTTGTTCGTGGATGATTTCCTGATCGAAAAGACCACGCTGAAGCGCAGCTACCCTCAGGCGCAGAAGTTCGAGGGCAACCCCGTCTTCAAGGCGGAGACGGAGTTGGAGAAGAAGCTCAACAACGTTGTCTATCTCGGCCAGGGCGGAGTCTTTTACGAACCACGCGAGAAGCTCTTCAAGATGTTTTACACGGCGGGCTGGCGCGGGCCGCTGGCGCTGGCGACGAGTTCGGATTTGAAGACGTGGACGCGGCCGGAGCTGGGGCTGCAGGGCGGCAACCTGCTGCTGCCGGAAGGCGCGGCCTGGGGCGCAGGTGAAGGCACGACGGCGGGCAGTGACAACGCCCTTTGGTATGACATCGACGCGACCGATCCCAAAGAACGGCTCAAGTTCCTGACCTGCTGGATCCATGTGCCGAAGGAAAAGCGCGTGCCGGGGTTGACGCACAGCTTGCAGGTGTCGGACGGCGTGACGTGGTCGAAGCCCGTGCCGTGCACGACGCCTGCGGGTGATTACGGCTCGATCTTCTACAATCCGTTTCGCAAGAAGTGGGTGCAGAGCATCAAGCAGGATGGACCGCGCGGTCGCTGCCGGTATTATGTGGAGAGCGACACCTTTCTCGCTGGGGCGAACTGGGACAAGGCGGTGTACTGGACCAATGCCGACCGGTTGGATCGGCCCGAGCCTGCAGGAAGCTATGCCGGCCTGGAGAAAGAGGGCGACCCGCCGCAGCTCTACAGCCTGGCGGCCGTGGCCTACGAGAGCCTCATGATCGGCATGCATCAGATCCATCGCGGTCCCAACAACGCGATTTGCGACAAGGGCGGCTTTCCCAAGCTCACGGACCTGGAGTTGGGGTTCAGTCGCGACGGCTTCCACTGGGACCGGCCCGACCGGCGCGGGTTCATCCGCGGTGAACGCAGGGAAGGGGCTTGGGACCGGGCTTATCTGCACACGACAACGGGCGTTTTCGCAGTGCTTGATGACCAGTTGGTCTTCCCCTACTGCGCCTACTCCGGCGATGCGGGGGGCGGTCGCGGCAACCTCTATGGCGGCGCGGCCATCGGTCTGGCCACCTTGCGCCGCGACGGCTTTGCTTCCATGGATGGACCGGGCGAGCTGACCACGCGCCTCGTGAAGTTTCAGGGCAGGCACCTGTTTGTGAACCTGAACGGTGAAGCGCGGGTGGAGGTGTTGGACGAGAAGGGCAAGGTCCTGCGCAGCTCCCTATCGATTTCGGGAGACCTGACGCGTTTCAAGGTTACTTGGTCCGACGAGTCCGACCTATCCGACCTGTCTGGCAAGCCGGTGAAGTTTCGCTTCCACCTGACGAAGGGCGCATTGTATGCCTTCTGGGTCACGCCTGATGCCAACGGCGCCAGCAACGGCTACGTCGGCGCCGGCGGGCCGGGCTTCAACGGCGTACGTGACACGGCTCCCTGACCTCATGAAACGCTTCTTCGACGGGTTCAACAACCTCTATCCCTTCTGGCTGGTGCTGCTGGCCACCGTCGCGTTTTTGCATCCGCCGGTGATGCTCTGGTTCGACTCGGACTGGGTGTTCTGGTCGCTCGCCACTTCCATGCTCGGCATGGGGCTGACACTGAGCCTGGAAGACTTCCGCGCCATCGGCTGCATGCCGGGCAGTGTCGCTCTCGGGTTCCTGGCGCAGTACACGATCATGCCGCTGGCGGGCTGGGGCACGGCCAGGCTGCTCGGCCTCGAAGCGGGGCTGGCGGTGGGCATCATCCTGGTGGCGAGCTGCCCGGGTGGCATGGCCTCGAACATGATCACCTACCTGGCCCGCGCCAACGTGGCGTTGTCGGTCGTGCTGACCCTGATCTCGACCCTGCTCGCCTTCTTCTTCACGCCCTTTTGGACCCAGAAGCTGGCGGGTGAGTACGTGCCGGTGGATGCCTGGGGGCTCTGCAAGTCGGCGCTGCAGCTCACGGTCGCACCGGTGGTGCTCGGTGTGCTGATCCGCTGGAAACTGCCGCGCACCGCCCACTGCATCGGTGCGGCTGGACCCACCTTTGCCGTGCTGGCCTTCGTCTGCGTCACCGGCGGCATTGTTGCGGCAAGCGCGGAAGCCATCGCCCAGCACTTTGGCCGGCTCGCCCTCGCCGCCCTGGTGCTGCATGTCATCGGTTTCACGGTCGGCTACCTGCTGCCCAAGCTGCTGCGCTTTCCCGAGTCGGTGGCGCGCACGGTGAGCATTGAGGTTGGCATGCAGAACGGCGGCATGGCCGCCTCGCTGGCGCGCCTGCACTTCGCCGCCATGCCGCTGGCGGCGGCGGCGGGGGTGTTCAGCGGCGTGATGCAAAACATCCTGGGCGGCATTGCCGCGGCGATCTGGAAACGCCGGCCTCCCTCCGCATGAGCCGGCGCGACATTCATTACTGGAAGTGCGACCGCCCTGCCGCCTTTCACGGCACCGCCCCGCGTGCGGCGCGCG